>CAUERX010000017.1 GCA_959020415.1 uncultured bacterium
TTTTCTCTTTTCTTTATTCTTTTTTCTCTATTCTTTTTTTGTCTATTTTTAGCTATTTTTAGTATCCCCCCCCCCCCCCCCCTATGTCAATATTTTCAACTCAAAATTCGCAAAAAAACTTTAGTTATTTTTTTAACTAAAGTTGAGTGGGGTAAAAAATATTATTAAAATATCTATCCCCCGGCAATATTCAAATTTCTTATTAAAACTGACGGAGAACCACTTTCAATATTAATGAACACCAAATCGTTTGCCGCTCTTTCAAAATTGTTAAATAATTCAAAAATATCAGTTGTCAAAATTGATGGTTCCAACGCCCTTACAATCTTGCCATTTTCTATTAAAGAAGCATACACCTGAATAGAAATAGTGCCTTTTTCCACAGAAACACTTCCATGCGAAATCATAACCTGATCTATTATAATTCCATTACCTAAGTGATTAATTAAATCCTCTAATGAATTATCACCAGGCTTAAAATACATATTTCTCGTTGTCATTTGGCCAAAATAATTTCCTGATGACTTAACATTATCAATGGCTGCAGTTTTATTACTATATAAATATGTTTTAAGAACACCATCTTCAATTAAAACTTTGTTTTGAGTCTTCGTTCCTTCACTATCGAAGGTTGTATATCCCGGAAACATCTTATTTAGTGGTTCTTCTAAAATTGTCACATTTCCAAATAATTTTTTATTTAACTTACCCTTAAAAATAGATCTTTCCTTTTGAATAAGCTCACTATCAAACATTGAAATGATTTCAGAAAGAATTTCGGCAAAAGCCATATTTTCAATAATCACATCATACTTACCTGTCTTTATCTTCTGACTATCCAAACGTAAAATCGCTTTTTCCATTGCTTGCATCGCCATTTCGTTAATATTTAATCCATCGACGTCTTTAGTAACAACTAAAGATCCAACCACGGCATTATTATCTTCCTTATCAGCGTTAACTTCAATAAATACCTCGTAATAACAATTGTTTTTCTGCATTACGCATCGACCATCGACAATTTCCTGATATGAATTTGTTCCCCCTAAATAAGTTGTTATTTTACTAACATTTGGAAACCTAAATCTAAGCATATCTAAAGAAAGTAATCTTTCTTTCAAAGAAACCATATCAAAATCCAATATTGACTTAGGTGTCAAAACACTCTCTTTTTCATTTAAGTAAACATCTTTTGGAAAAGTATCAATAGCTAAAGCCTTCTCCTTTAAGTCTTTAATAATTTCTTCAGTTAAATAATCTGTATTTATTTTTACCGTTTTTCCATTAATTTCACCCTTACAACTATAAGACATTACTATACTTTTATAGTTTTGAATAACTTCATCATTAATGACATTTAAAAAATAATCGTTTTTATCATTCATCACAATTTGAAAATTAGTAAAACCATATGTTTTTGCTAAATCAATAAACTCTTCTTTATTCATCGCTCATTCCTCCAACTAATATTTTACTAACTTTAATTTCTGGTTGCCCAACAGTATTATAAATATAACCACTTCCCGCAGAACACACTCCATTACCGAACCATAAATTAGGACCAACCATTTCAACGTTTTGTAAAATATCAAGACTATTTCCGATTAAAGATATCCCTTTAACACGTTTAGTAATTTTCCCATTTTCAATTAAAAATGCTTCTGACACATTAAAATTAAAATCACCTGTCCCTGGCTCAACTATACCACCATTTAAATTCTTGCAATAAAATCCATAATCAATACTAGCCACCATTTCTTCAAAGGTGTCATTACCAGCAGCTAAATAAGTATTGTTCATTCTTGAAGTCGGCGCATAAAGGTAATCTTCACGGCGCCCAGATCCTGTGCTTTCCATTCCCATTTTCCTACCATTTAATTTATCGATTAAAAAGCCTTTAAGTATCCCGTTTTCAATTAAAATATTTTTCTGTGGCAAATGGCCCTCACTATCATATAATACATATCCAAAATTTGGTTTCAATGTTCCATCATCAATCAAAGTAACTTTAGAAGAACCAACTTTTTGTCCAAGTTTATCATAAAATACACTTTTTTGATAAGCAACTGCCGAAGCCTCTAAACCATGACCACAGGCTTCATGAAAAATAGTTCCACAAAAGCCCCCGCTTAGTATTACTGGATAATAGCCACCCTTAACCGAAACAGCATCTAATTTCTCCACTAAAGTTTTTACACTTTCCAATGCTTTTTCTAATATCTTATCTTCATCGACAATTTCTAAACCGCCAAAACCACCTAAATCACACAACTGGGATTCTGACACTTCGCCCTTTGCTCCATATATAAATACGATAATTCTTGTAATTAAATTATTAAATTTTACATAAGTTCCGTCAGTTGCTGCTACAGTAATTAAAGCTTCTTCCATATCTAGCATCACTGTAACTTGTGTAATAAATTCACTATAGTCTCTTACCTGACTATCGATTCTATGACATAAATCTTTAAACCAATTAACATCAAAATTATTATAATTTTTCTCCGGAATAAAATAATTTTCCTCAAGTTTTAAAGGAGAAATTTCTATTTTTCTTATCCCGTCAAAATTTAACGCCAATTTTTTAGTTTCCAAAAGCAAATTATCTTCGCTTAAATCATTAGTTGCTACATAAGCAACATTATTATCACAAGCTAAACGAATTCCCGCTCCCTTTGTGTAATTTACTCTAACATCATCTAATTTACTATCTTCAAAAATATAACGTTTAAATCTTTTATCTTCGTAATATACCTCTCCGAAATCAGCCCCTGCTGTAACACTCTCACTTAAAACTTTAAAAATTAATTCTTTTTCCATGAAATCACTCTTTCCATTTTTTACTATTATAGTATACTATAGCGCACTAAAAATAACAACTCATATAAACGCAAACAACCAATTATTTCATAAAAAAACACCTTTTATTTTCCAATAAAAGCACATTCAAATAAAACAAGTCGTTCTCATTTTTAACACACTTCTATTTGACAATAACCTATAAAAAATATATTATATATTAAACAGGGAAATTATAAACGGTTTAGTGTGGAAGGAAAGTAGTATGAAAGTATTATTATTATCGTGTAGTACCGGTGGTGGCCATGATGCCGCTGCTTTAGCTGTCAAAGAAAAACTTGAAAGCAAAGGCGTAGAATGTATTTTAATTGACTCTATTGAACTCACCAGTAAAGGGCTTTCTAAAAGAGTCGATAAAGCTTACATCAGCATCGTCAATAATCGCCCAAGCTTATTTAAAAAAATATACGGTTTTAGCGATTGGTATGGAAAATTAAAAATAAAATCACCAGTGTATGGAATAAACGCTCTATTTAGTCGCAATCTTGCTGATTATATCGAAAAAAATGAATTTGACGTAGCCATAGCTACTCACCTATTTCCAGCAGAAACTTTAACGCGTATTAAAAAGAAAAATCCAGATATTCACTTTTTAGTCATTTCAACAGATTATGTCAGTACCCCACTTTGGGAAGAAACTAATCCTGACTACTTTTTTATTGCCAGCGAAAAGTTAAAAGAAAGTTACACTAGTAAAGGTATTGACGAAGAAAAATTACTGCCTTTTGGTATTCCTACTCATCCAAAATATGAACATAAAAAATCTAAGAAAGACGCTTGTAAAAAATTAGATATCGATCCAAATAAAAAAGCTATTTTAATCATGTCTGGTAGTATGGGTTTTGGTGATTTAGAAACAACTATCAGTAACATTCTAAATACTTATCAAAATGAAACAGAAATAATTACCATCTGTGGTCACAATGAAAAACTTCAAAAAAATTTAAAACAAAAATTTGATAATCCAAACTTAAAAATTTATGGTTTTAGATCAGATATTAATACCTTTATGGACGCCTGCGACTTAATTATCACTAAACCTGGTGGATTAACTAGTACTGAAACCGCAGTTAAAAATATCCCTACTATTTTCACAAAACCAATCCCTGGTTGTGAAAATTATAATGCAAATTTCTTTGCCAAAAATAATATGGCTTTAATTGCTAATAACAATGAAGAAATTATGACTTCTATTGAAATTTTACTAAATAATAAAAAAATAATTAATAATATGATTAAAAGTCAAAATAAAAACATCAACAAAAATGCTACTAGAGACATCTGTAACTTTATTATTAAAAACTATAAAAACTCAAACTAATAATATCAGTTTGAGTTTTTTCTACTACGCATTAGTGAAATAATTAAATTACCAATCGAAACTATTTTAGGCAAAACGCCTGAAACAGATAATCCGTTCACATTTTCTGGTATAAAGTAGCAATAGCCTCTGCCACCTTAATTCCATCCATTGCCGAAGTTGTAATTCCTCCCGCATAACCAGCGCCTTCTCCGCAAGGATAAATCCCTTCAATATTACTAACAAAATTATCATTTCTTAATATTTTGATTGGTGATGAAGTTCGGCTTTCAATTCCCGCTAAAATAACATCATCAGCGGCAAAACCTTTTATTTTTCTATCAAAATTTTCCATAGCTTCATTTAATGCCTGAATAACATACTCTGGTAAAATATCGTTCAAATCAGTCCACGCATAACTACCCTTAAAAACAGGCTTAATTTTTCCAAAATTATTAGATAAAGTCTTATTTTTAAAATCTTTATAAAGCTGAATTGGTATTTTCCCATTCCCATTTTGATATGCTTTACTTTCAAGTAAACGTTGATATTTAATACCATCCATTGGATTATTACCAAAGTCTTCAGGTGATACTGTTACCACAATTGCGCTGTTAGCATTTTCGCTATCCCGTTTATAATCACTCATTCCATTAATTGCAAGCATTCCCTCTTCTGAAGACGCGTTTATTACATACCCACCTGGACACATACAAAATGAATATACACCTCTACCATTTTCCGCCTTATAGGTTAATTTATAACTAGCTACTGGTAAATCTAGATTATCACCGTACTGTGCTTTATCGATCATTTTTTGTGGATGCTGAACTCTAACCCCAACAGCAAAAGGTTTGCTTTCCATCAAAAGGCCTTTTTTATAAAGCATTTCAAAAGTATCGCGTGCACTATGGCCAATTGCTAAAACTAAAATATCACAGTCAATATTTTCATCATTAACAATGATACTACTAACTTTTCCATCAGATATATTTATATCATTTAAACAAGCGTTGTATTTAATTTCACCGCCCATTTGAATAATTTTATCACGCAGATTTTTAACTATTTCACGAAGCAAATCTGTTCCAATATGTGGCATATTTTCCTGCATTATTTCAAAAGGAGCGCCTGCCTGAACAAATGTCTCAAATACTTTTCGCATACGATTATTTTTATCTTTCACTAAAGTATTCAGCTTACCATCAGAGAAAGTTCCAGCCCCTCCTTCACCAAATTGAACGTTAGATTCTTTATTTAAAAGTCCGTCTTTCCAAAACTTTTGAACAGTTAAAATTCGCTTTTCAACCCTTTCGCCACGTTCAATTACAATTGGCCTATAACCGTTTTCCGCTAATAAATAAGCACAAAATAATCCTGCCGGTCCGCTTCCTACGATTACTGGCCTATGCTTCAATGGCTTATCACCACTAGCAACAAATTGGTATTTTTCATCCTTTACCTCTAAAATATCAGCCATATTTCTTTTTAAAATTTTCTCTGGTGCTAAAAGATCAACATCAACTTCGTAAACATAATGGATATCATTTTTTCTTCTAGCATCCAAAGATTTCTTTTTAATAATAAGTTTTAAAATATCACCCTCAGGAACTTTGAGCTTCCGAGCAACTCTCGCTTTAAGATTATCTTCATTTAAACCTAATCTAACTTGTCTTACTCTAATCATCATTAATGCCCTTTCCGGCTATCATCCCACTTATCCAAGCAAAGCCTAAATTATATCCACCGCAGTCACCATTAACATCTAATAATTCACCACATAAATATAAACCGTGAGTTTTTAAAGACTCCATAGTACAAGGATTGATTTCATCAAGTGGAATTCCCCCACTGCATATTTGCGCTCTATCGAAAGACTTAGTCCCTGTTATTTTCAAATTAAATTCGCTAAGTGTTTTAGCTAAAGCATATTTTTCTTTTTTATTTAGTTCATCATAATACTTCTCAGGATTAATGTCTGCTTTATTAAGTAAAACTTTTATTAACTTGTAATTAAATAGTCCCTCAAAAAATTGAAATAAAGTTCTTCCTGTAACTTCCACGCTTCTATTTTCTAAAAAATCTAAAACATCAGAAATAGAATTAAGCCAAGGCAAAAAATTAATAAAAAGTTCTACTTCAATGCCTTTATCTAAACTACGCGCTGCTAAACTACTTAAATTAAAGGTGCATACCCCGCTTATTCCCTCATCAGTAAGCTGTGCTTCTCCGCTTTCCGCTTTAATAAATTTTCCATTTTCAAACAAAGATATTTTTGCATCACATCGAACGCCATCCCAATCTTTAAAATATTTTTCATTACCACAAAGACCAACTAATCCTGGACAAGGCTTAATTAATGAATGGCCAAAAGCTTGAGCTAAATCATAGCCCATACCATCTGATCCTGATAAAGGCATAGCTTTACTTCCAGTACACAGAATAATTTTGTCAAAATACAAAGATTCACTATTAGGATTAACGACAAATTTATCTTCTTTAACAATTTCTTCCACTAAAAAGTCATTAATTACTTTTACCTCAAACAATTCACTCTCCAAAAGCAAAGCATCTCTTACACTAATTGCTTGATTAGAAGATGGATAATAATATCCATTTTTAATTTTTGGAACAATTCCTATTCTTACAAATAAAGATAAAATTTCCTCTTTATTTTCCTTAGTTATTATTCTATCTAAAAAATCTTTATTAAAAGAATAATAATGTTTTAAATCCATATCATCATTAAAATAATTACATTTACCATTACCAGTAACTAAAATCTTTTTACCACAAACATTATTTTTTTCTAAAATTGTCCCTTCATTACCAGATGCTGCCGCATAAATAGCTGCCACCAGTCCTGAAGCACCTCCACCAATTATTCCAACCTTCATATTCACACCTCACTTTTCCATTATATCAAATTTAAAACATTTTATCATCAATTATCACCATAGTTTAATTACCACTAAATAACTATTTGTCATACACTAATGTAGAAAGGAGAATAATATGCAATACAATAAGAAAATATGTGAGATTCTTGAACAAGGTAAACGCTGTAAAGCTAATATGGCTTGCGTAGGACCAACAGGACCAACGGGACCCGCTAATGGAACAATCACAGTACGAAATACTACCACTGCCGAAGCCGGAACTCCAGCTTCAGTTACCAATGCTGGCGATGAACAAAATGTTATATTAGATTTTGTTATCCCAAAAGGTTATGATGGAATCGATGGTGCTATGGGACCCACTGGCGCTGCAGGAATAACAGGACCAACAGGGCCAACTGGAGCAACCGGAGCAATCGGCCCCACTGGAGCAACAGGCCCTACTGGACCGACTGGAAGTGCTATCGGAGTGTATGGTGGACTTTATAATTCATCATCACAACTAGTCTTCTTTACTGCAGCCGATACATATGTTAAATTAAATCTTAATACAGCTCTACCATCAAATCAAGTAACACCAAATGCTAATAGTACAATAACAGTTAACGAAACAGGAACATACGAAATAAACTATAATATTTTAATGTCCACAAGTGCAGCTGTTGACGTTTCAGCAGCTGTTAGAAATAACGGAACCGTTATACCACAAACTAGAGGTTCCCAAACCCTTGCTATTGATGATACAACTACTCTTGCCTACGACGGCAGATTATCATGCAGTACTATTGTTAACTTGACCGCAGGAGATATTTTAGATCTTGTAGTTTTAGTTCTAAGAACACTACCAACTGGACTTGATGCTGCCGTAAATGGTAACGCTAACTGTACATTAACAATTAAAAAAATTAATAATTAATACAAAAAATGCTAGAAATTAACTAGCATTTTTTGTTTTTTAAATATTCCTCTTTAGTGAATTTATAAACATAACATTCTTCAATACCACCACAAGTATAATTACTTGTTAAACGCTCCCCGTTTTTTTCTCAAAAAGCCTAGTTTTTCTATTAATCTCCATAAAGCAGGGTTACATATAGCCGCATATGTTTCAAAAGCATTTATATCTACCTTATCGAACATATAATCTATAATTGCAGATGCTGCTTCATAAGCATATCCGTTGCTTTGAAATTCTGAATTAATAAACCAACAATATCTCTTATATCTAAAGCACTAGCATTACCTTCTTTTAAAAATATTGACCAGCAAAAAACGTCATTATTTTTTGCGCACTCTAATTTCTTCATTTGCCATGGCAATTCGAGTTCCCAATCACTATTTAATTTAGAAGTCAAATAATATTCATTAACTTCTGGAATACACAATATTTCCCATAAAGTCTTTAAGTCTGATTCTTCGGTTGCCCTAAGAATTAATCTTTCAGTTTCTATTTTTTTAGAGCCTAAAAATTTCATATATCCTACCATCTACTATTTTTTAACCTTTAATAAATAAGATTATATCATAAATACTGAAAAAAGACATCACCGTTGATGTCTAGATACATTAAGAATTATTCCAATACTAACTAAAGTAATTAATAACGATGAGCCTCCATAACTTAAAAAGGGTAAAGTTACACCTGTAACCGGAATTAAACCAACAACAACCATTAAATTAAGTAAAGCTTGAAAGCCAAGTTCAAAAATAATTCCAAAAGCTAAATACTTACCAAATAAATTTTCACATTTTAAAGCTATTTTAATCGCACAAACAATAATTGTAATAAATAAAGCTGCTACAATTAAAACACCCATAAATCCAAATTCCTCACTGATAATTGAAAATATAAAATCTGTCTGCGGTTCTGGTAAATAAAAATGTTTTTGCCGAGAACCACCTAAACCAAATCCAAACAATCCACCTGGCCCAATAGCATATAAAGACTGAATAATTTGAAAACCACTGCCTAAAGGATCTTCCCATGGATTTAAAAATGATAAGATTCTTTTTAATCGGTAAGGAGCCGCCACAATTAATGCTACTATACCCCCGACACCAAGAAGCCCTACTTTTAAAAAGAACTTCATATTAACACCACCGACAAATAATAAACCAATAACGCCCATAACTAAAATTAAACCAGTTCCAAAGTCAGGTTGTAACATAATTAAAGCAAACACCACTAGCGTAAGCGCCAAAATTGGAATTACTCCTTTGCGAATATTTCCAATATCCTTCCGATTATTATACAAATACTTGCTTGTAAATATTACCATCGCCAGCTTCATAAATTCCGAAGGCTGAATACCAAACGAACCAATTCCAAACCAACTTTTACTACCATTACGTTCAGTACCAAAAATTAAAACTAATATAAGTAATATAAAGCAAACCGCAAATATTTTATTAGAATGTTTATAATACTTTTCATAGTTAACCTTACTAACCATATACATAAGTACTACTCCAATAATTAAAAACATTCCTTGGTTTTTCACGTATTTAAAAGCATCGTCAAACTTATAATCCGCCCATATATATGATGAAGAATAAATCATCATAAGACCAAATAAGGATAATAAAATTACACTCACACATAAAGTAATATTCATCTTCTTCATAATAACACCCCGTAAGTAAGCGCAATCATAGCTGCTACAAGTCCAATTAACCAAAATAACCTGACAATATCAATCTCCCGCATCCCTTTTTTCTCAAAAGTATGATGAATTGGTGTCATCGGGAAAAATCTTCTTCTCGTTAATTTAAAATAAATAATTTGAATAATACAGCTAACCGTTTCCATAACAAACACAATGCCAATAACCACTAATAATAATTCATGTCTTGTCATAATCGCATAGGCTCCTAAAGTTGCGCCTAACGCTAAGGAGCCAGTGTCACCCATAAATACTTTAGCTGGATTAACATTAAAAATCAGAAAACCTAATAATGTTCCAACCATGACAAATGCTAAAATAGCAATATCTTCATAACCATCAAGCCAACCAGTATTCCAAGAAATTATTCCAAAAGTTAATAAGGCAATCAACGAAAGACCGCCAGCTAAACCATCCAAGCCATCAGTCAAATTAACTGCATTAGAAGAAGCCACTAAGACAAATAAAATAAATAATCCATACAGAAAGCCAATATCTAATTTAAAGTGTAAAGAATGAACCCAAAGTAATGGCTCATTACCACCCTTCATAAATAAATAAAAGAAAATTATTGCCACTACAATCTGCAACATTAACTTCTGCATTTGTGTTAAACCTTTATTATCGTGTTTTTTAACAATTAAATAATCATCGATAAACCCAATCATCGTATAACTAAATAACGTAAACATAATAATCACTAAAGTATAACTAAAATGTATTTTATCCATAACAATCAAAATTATCATAATAAGCAATGTTGGAATGATAAAAATCAATCCCCCCATTGTTGGCGTACCCTGCTTACTTTTATGACTTTTTCGTAAATAAATACTTATACTTTGACCAGCATGGATCCGTTTTAAAAAAGGGATTAAAACTACTGCTAAACAAACGGCTAAAATAAAGCCAATAAGTATCGCCATAATAGACTTTGTAAGCATTTAATCCCCTCCTAACTTGTAAACACCCTTACAGTTTCTCCTTCATAAATTCTTGATCCTGCCTCCGGAGATTGATACATAACCTTATCACCTGATCCCTCAAAGACCACTTTAAAATCTTTAAGAGCAGATGTTGCCTCCTTCTTACTTTTACCACTTACATCAGGTACCGTTTTATATTTCTTATCAGTATATTGGTATTCCTTTTCCATTCCACCACTAGGTTTCTTAATATTTAAAGCTTTTATCGAATCTGATAAAATCGCTTTCGCTGGTGGACCGGCAATAACTCCGCCAAACTGTTGAACACCTTTCGGATTATCAATTGCAAAATAAACAACCACTTGGGGATCATCCGCTGGTAAGAAACCAATAAATGACAAAATATAATTATTTACTAAGTAACGTCCATTTTCAACCTTTTGAGCTGTTCCTGTTTTACCACCTACTCGATACCCATCAATATAAGCTGTTCGTCCTGTTCCATTAGAAACAACACTTTCTAAAGCGTGCCTTACTTTCTCACTAGTTTTCTCACTAATAACTTTTCGAACCACCGTTTTCTTTGTTTGCTTAATAACTGTATTCGTCTCTGGTTCATTAATACTTTTAACAATATAAGGCTTATACAAAATACCACCGTTAATAGCTGCACTAACTGCCGTTACTTGCTGTATCGCTTTCTAATAAATGAAACTTTCTACCTAAATTATCAGAAGTAGTATAAATACTTTCTCCTGTTTTAATATAAATATCTAGTTTTATCTTTTTATTCTCTTCTTTATAAACATAAATTCTATCAATTAGTTCATTAAAAACATCACTGAAACACTCATCATCAGTCAAACAATTATCTAACATCTTTTTTAATTCATTAATTTTATTTTCTATATAATTTTTATCTTGCTTGTTATTTTGTAATTCATTTAATCTGTTTTGATTAGTAATTATTTCTTCATTAATTAAATCTACCTGTTTTTTATAGTCCTCTTTAGATAAATACTCCTCCATAACAAGTTCTAGTAATTTATCTTTTTTATTATTAAACATTAAAATTTTGGATTCTATATTTTTTATTTCAGACTCATTATTATTGGTTTCTAAATAATTTTTACAGTCATTTAATATTTCATCAAAAATATGTTTTCTTCTTTTGAATATTTTTTTAAACATATCTTTAAAAATGAGATCTAGTTCTTGTTCAAATACTCTAGGATTAGAGCAACCCTTTAAACTTTCTTTCCGGTATACTTGGCATTCCCATACTGGATTATTTTTTCGTTTACCAGCCGATGATCTATGATAAGTTAAGTTGTGATGCCCACAATAAATTTTACCGGAATAAGTATATCTATTTTGAAATACTTTTTTATTTACTGCCCTGTTTGTAAAACTATCTTGCCTTTCCTTTAATTTTTTGTTAGCTCTATCCCACAACTCTTCTGATACTATCGGTGGGACATTTTCGTTATCTTTATAAATAATCCAATCCGATTCATTTAATTTTTTCTTCTTTTTAGTACGGTAATCTAATACTTTCGTTTTATGGCCACAATAGTATCCTTTATATTTAGGGTTTTCAATAATTCTAGTTAGTATTGTTGTATCTATTCTTTTACCTTTTTTATTTTTGTAACCTAATTCATATAAATACTTTGATACTTTAGATAAACCATCTGTAGTATTGGCATATCTATCAAATATAATTTTAATCATTTCTGCCTCTTTTTCATCAATCACTAATTTTCCTTTATCTTTTACATAACCATAGATATTAGAACAACCTAGCACAGTACCACTATCAATACTTCTTTTCATGCCAAAAGATACTCTTTCTGATAGTTTTCTAACTTCATCTTGGGCAATCGATGACATGATAGTTAGTCTAAGTTCAGAGTCAGGTAATATGGTATTAATATTATCGTTTAAAAAATAAACACCAACACCATCTTGCAGTAACTCCTGGGTATACTTAATACTATCTAAAGTGCTTCTTGAAAATCTGGATATTTCTTTCGTTAATATTAAATCAAATTTATGGTTTTTAGCATCTTCAATCATTCTTAAAAATTCTTCACGTTTATTAACTGATGTCCCACTAATACCTTCATCAATATATGAACCTATAAACTGCCAGTTAGGAACTTTACTTATATAATCATTAAAAAAAGATATTTGGGCAGATAGGGAGTGCAACTGCTCATCTTTATCTGTTGATACTCTGGCATAAAAACATACTCTTAATTTTAATTCTTGCAATGGAACACCTTTCATAATATTATTCCTAACTGTATATAAGTCCATAGTAACGCCTCCTAAGTTAATATTTTATAATTATTGGTATTGTTTATATAATCATCATTAATTTTACTTTTTTCTAATGTAAGTTTATTCATTAATTTGTTAATACAAAAGTTATACATTCCATCATCTATGACATTTTTTCTTTTTAAATATTCAAGTAGTTTGATACTTGTTTCTATTTCAATTATTCTAGATGGAATTTTATTTGTAATTTCCATATACTCTGTCCTTTCTTTTAAGTTTATTTTTATAAAAACTAAAAAAGAACTTAAGGTAATAAGTTCTACAAAAACCGAAAACTTAATACCTTATAAGGACAAAATTAGACTAAACTATTATCCGAAAATATTAAGTTTTCAAATAACAATTTAGTTTTTCAATATTTAATATTTTATAATCATTCTAGCAATTTCATAACCATCAACATTATCTGGTAATAATTCATCATGTTCTAAAATTAAAAATATTTCTGCAAGTACATCTATCTTTTCTTTAAAAGATAACTTTTCAAATAAAGTTATTACACTTTTATATTCTTTTCGATAAAGCTGATAAAGTTTATATTTATAATTCCAATATTCATTTAGTTTAATTACTAAATAATAGTAATCAATACTACTTGGATTAAATATATCAATACAAATACTATCATCTAATAAATCAGGGTTAGTTTCATTTAAACTATTAATTTGATTATTATTCCATAAGTTTAAAACATAACTGATAAATTTAAGTTTATTTTCCTTATCCAGTTCAATTATTTTCTCTGTTATTTTTTTAACCTCATTAGTTGCATTTTTTAAATACATATTAAGCACATCCTTTCATTTTTAATTTAAGCCATTTTAAGAGGCTTTAAATTTTTATACTAATAACTGATTATGAACAACATTAAAACCTCTTGTAGGTTAAATTAAGTATCAATAAACTAATTTTTTGTTTTAATATTTATCACTTAAAAAAATAGAATTTTCAAGGGGTTTTTATTAAAAAATTAAATTTTTGTTTTATCAACTTTATCTATTTATTTTTAATTTATTAATATATTAGTTATTAATAGTATCTAATTATCCAGTTATGGTAAATCGAGATGTCCTTTTGGGTCATCTGGATATTCATAAATGATATATTCATAAATAAATCTCCCACTTTCATCATAAGTTTTTTCTACCTCTAAATATTTATTTTCCTTTAATTCTTTTATTGCGCTATTAACTGCATTTTTACTTTCTTTACATAAAAGACATAAACCATTAATATTAAACTTCCAATTATCTGGTAAAGATAACATTAAAGTTAATAGCCCTTTAGCTTTTAAAGAAATATTTTTATCTTCTAAATATCTATTATCAATCTTCGTATAATTTGTAATTTTATTAGTTCTAAATATCATATTTATTTTTCCTTTCTTAAAATTATGAGTAGCCACTTTTGTTATTTTTGATGTGTTTTTTATAGTAAAAATACTGCATATTTTTAATGGGCATAAGAAGAACGACACCACATATTCATTTACCTTTTATAAAATATAGAGATTATAGTGGTGTCACTACTATTTTTGCACTTGCAAAAATGACTACTTTTATAAGTAGAAGTGGCTACTCATATATAAATGTTCTTGTAATGTCAACAAAAAAAGTGGCTACTACTTTTATAAATAGTGACCACTTATTACTAATTCATCAAAAATATGTGCTTCCTTTAATTTTATTTTATATAACACCTTCTTTCAAAGAAAAAAAGAGAAGAATTTAGTTCCTCTCCACATAATTTCTTAATATTTTACTATATTATAGCACTTGACAAAACGGAGTCAAGTTTATTTTATGTCTAATTCATGTCATAATGTGCTTATTTTATGTTGATTAAATTTTTAAATTTTACATAAATTATAAACCAAAAATTTGTTTAATTAAATTTAAATGTTCAAAATAATAAATCCAATTTCTAAAATCATCTTGTTGCTGTTGCTTTGAATATAAATCAATATCATATATTTCATAATCCGAAAATTTTTCTAATAATTGTTTTACAACATAATATTCAAAAACATTGTAACAGTCTTTATAATCATATTCGCTAAAATTTTTCAAATATAAATCAACGAATGATTTAGCATTTTTTATATCAATATTTTTACCATCGAAGAAAAATTTTACCAAAATAACTGCCAAATCATATAATTTAGAAGTAAATCTAACTTCATCAAAATCAATTAAATAGTATCCATCTTTTGCTGTCAATAAGTTTGATATACTAATATCAGAATGAACTATCTCCTTTTCATTATTTATAGGTAGATTTTTAATTTGATCATATCTTTTTAAAACTCGATTAACAATATCATCATCGAGTATATAATTTTTCTTTTCCTTTAAAAGTTTATATTCATTATCGCATTTTATTTTATAATAATATTCATCATTATTGATGGATGTTTTAAATCTTGAAATTATCTTTAAAAGATTAATTAAATAAGATGCCGTTGCATTATCAAAAATTGTTGGAACATTTTCTATATAATCAAATAAATAACAATCCGTGTTTTCAAAGATAATTGGTTTTTTATTTTTAGGTTTTACAACATTTATATCATTTTCTTCTAAAAAGTCCATTAGTTCAAATGGAAGTATTTGATTCCTTTTCTTTTTATAAATTTTGAATATATATTTATGATTAAAGTTAGTAGTAAGTTTAATAACTTTATTAGCAATACCCCCAGAAGTGTTTTCTATTTCTACTATTTTCTCATTAGATTTAAGAAAAGCACTTAATATTTCATTTAACTTTAAAATATATTCTTGCTCTTGTTCATCACTTTTAAAAATTTAAAACACCACCTTTATGATTAAAACGTATATTTAAACTATTTTTCTTTGAATATAAATTTTTATATCTATTCAAAATCATCAGGAAAAATTAAATGATTTTTACCAACTGTTATAAATTTTTCGCCATCAAATAAAACACCAGATTCTTCATAAAGTACAACAGTAGAATTTTCTAATTTTAAAACATTATTTAAATCCTTTTTTTCATTATAATGACACCAAACATCATATCCTTTTATTAAATTTAAACCATTTAAATCTTTAAGATTAACAAAATTTTTATCGGCATGGCTAGAAGTTTTTATTGTTTTTCCAAAAATAATAGCACCAGCTGAACCACCATAAACAAAGCCTCCATTTTTTAAATATTCTGTAAGAGCATAATCGAAATTACTTTCTTTAATTTCTTTTAATAATTTAAAAGTGTTTCCTCCTCCTATAAATACGGCTTTATATTCATTTAAATTGGGAGCCTTTTTCAAATCTGTACATACATCTATATTATATATATTATATTTTGCATATGTTTCCCTAAACCAACTTTCACATTCATCATAAGGAATTTTGTACATTGCAACAGGAATATATAAAACCTTACCTTCTTTTACGTAATTTGCAAAATATTCGTCTAGTGGTTTCACTTGTTCAGGTTCTCCACCACCTGCTAATAATAATTTCATTTTCTTTTACCTCCTTTAATTTCCTTTATTTTTGTAAATTTATTCTCTTGGTGCAATGTGTCAAGAAAAATTGTTTTACAAACAGTTTCAATATCTGCACTGTTTAAAGATGAATAACTACTAATGCCTGCTTGTTTTAATATTTTTTTCTTTATATTCAATGCTACTTCATTATTAATTATACCATTTACTTCATTTAATTCAATCGATGAAGAAATAAATTTTGAATAAAATTCATAATACTGTTTTATTTGTTCGTTAATGTTAGGAATAATATTAATCCCAAAAGCTTCTTTAACTAAATTTCTCATGTGTTTTGATTTGCCAGATGAACCACCTTTAATACCAGACATTGCCATTAAAGTAAGTGTTCTTATTCTATCAACTTCCTTTAAATCGCCAAATAAATAATCATATTTAGATACAAATGGTGCAAAAAAATTTTTTCCGCCATTAATTGCCCACAAAATTCTCTCATAGCCAAATCCAAAGTCAGACATCATTACATTTTGTTCATTAATATTAAAATTATATAAATTTGCTTGACCAAGTTCCAAGCCTTTATAATTAAATTCTAATCCTACTCCATTATATGCTGTGGTAGTTGGTTTTAAAATTAATTGTAAACCACTTGAATGTAGAGAACAGATAGATAAAATATCAATCCAATTTTCAATATCTTGAATATAGTCAGCATAATTTGTATTTGTCGAAATTTCACAAACATTGACAAAGGAAGAAAAATATCCTTCCTCCACTCCGCATTTATCTTTTTCAATTAATCTAATAACTGGTTGAAAAGAAATCCATTTATCAAGTTGTACTTCAGAACTGCCATATATAATAGGATTTATGGTTTGTAATCCAGCAACAATAAAATCGGTATCTGTATACGGATTATCAATGGAATTAAAATTTTTATATGTAATATTTAATTTATCTAATCCCTTTTTTAATCTATCATAAAATTCATCATCATTTATCAAAAATTTATCTTTTGATTTATTGGTAAAATTAGGATTATAATTTTTTTCTAAAGCAAGTCTTTCCGAGCCATCAACAGCAATAGATAAAGTCCATCCTTTTGCTTGCATATAACCTATTATTATTTGTTCAAATTCCTTATAATTCATTTTTATGCCCTACTTTCCATAAATTTTAAGATTTCATAATTCATATATATTCCTTTTTCAAGTTCACTGACATCTTTATTTTCAATGAAAGTATCAAATGTTCTGTAACATGAATCAATAAATAATCCCTCTAATAATTCATCACAGCTTATGATTTCAAATTTATATATTAATAAAAATGCATTTAAAATTTGAAATATATTACCTATATTATTAAATAATTCATTTTCAATAAACTTTGCTATTTCGATTGCAAAACTAGCTTGCCGTGGTGATAAATCAATTGCTGTAACTGTTTTGCCATCATATAGCATATTATAATGATGTAAATCACCATGTAGCAAGTATGAATTATTATATGTTTGAAAAAAGTGTTTTGCTTTTTTCTCAAATTCTGTTACTAATTTAATAACTTTACTAGATAGCGACATATTTTTTAAGTTATCAATCATTACATTAACCTGGTTTTCAAAAGATATGTCATTATCATTATTTATGGTTATTATTTTTGTTGACCAATTATAAAAGTAATCATATCCTATTTTAATTCTTTTATTAAAATCAGAAATACAAAAAAGATTATCGCCATTAATATATTCTAATAATTGAATATTATTTTTGTCATCATTTTCATACATTTTACATAATTTCATATTTTTAAAATAAGTATAATACTTGCACGAATCATGATAATTTTTTTTGTCAAAATTTATTTTTACTATAAGTTTATTATAATCTTCAGAAATAGCTTCATATATAATGCCATAGTTGGATTTACACTTTAATGTAATGTTTTTCAAATTATAATCTTTTAATATTTGTTTGTCCATTTTTATTATCCATAATATTTTTATATGCATTATATTCTGCATTAGCCACTTTATTCCATGAAGAAAAGTTATTTTTTACAAAATTAATTGATTCATTAACATTGTAATTTTTTTCTTTTAAAAGTTCAATTGCTTTTTGGGCAAATAACTTATTTTTAAATACTGGAATTTTATGTACAGTTTTAATATTAAAATTATCTCTTACAAAAGGAACATTGTAACAAACAATTTGTTTACCACACGAAAGTGCTTCTAACAAACAAATTGAAAACGTGTCTCCTGCAAATGAAGGATATAAAAATATTTTGCTATTTATAATGGTTTCATATTTTTTTGTACCATCCAGCCAACCTAAATAATTTATATTATTTTCTAAATCAAATTTTTTTATTCGATTAAAAAATTTGGTTTCTTCATCTTTAAATGTAAAATCACCAACTAAAGCTAATTTGAAATTGGGTTTTACTTTTTTTATTTCTTTCATTATTTTAATGATTTCATATATACCTTTACCATATTCAAATTTCGCCATATAAACAAAATCATATTGATAATTTATGTTTTGTGGTATTAATGGTAGACTAGTAGCATACCCTGGATATGCTAAATACAAATTAATATTTTTAAAGTATTTATTTAATTTATATTCTACCGTTTTAGTCATTGTTAATATATTAAATTTATGCATATAATGATTTACTTGTGGAATGCGACAAACTAAATATTTTTTAATCATAAATCGTGGTTCAAATAAAATTTTCTTTATATAATCTATTACATAATTACCTGTCTTAATTGATGCAGCAACAAAAGGGATAGAATGCATAGTTATTACTAATTTTGCATTACATTTACTTATATTATTCTGTAAAGCTACTGCGACATCCCAAATTTCCCAAGTCAAAACAATTAAATCTATATTATCTTGGTTTGCTATATCAATTATATTATTAGCTATTTCTTTAGTATTTTTAACAAACCACCCTTTTGTTTTATAACTGATTTCATAATATTTAATCTTGTTTTCTAATGCCATTTTTATTACTACGTCATCAATCTTGCCTAATGAACACAATTCTATATTGCATTTTGTATTTAAATATGGAATCATATTCATTAATCTAAACATTGGTCCTCTACCTTCGACAATATTATAATTTGATATTAACAAAACTTTCATTTTATCTACTCCTAACCAAAAATTTTGCTTTTTGACTCTAAAAATGCTATTAATTCATCTTTTTTTGCATACTCACAAATTTCAAATGCTTCAATATATTTGTAGCTTGATTCAATATTTTGTTTCAACTCATTATTAATATCAATTAAAACATTTCTACATTCATCTATACTTTTATATTGTGATTTGTGTTTTGATAAAGCTTCTACTTTATCTTCAAATTCATTTGTTATATCATATACAATATCAGCATTAAATGAATTTGGCTTCGTAAACCCATCCCAGAAAAATAAAGTTATTGGGGTATAATTTAAAGGACTATATGTTGGACAATAATTTCCAGTACAAATTAGTACTAATGAATCTTGAACTAATATACTTGTGTATCGATGATCTGGGTGATAATCATTGCTTCTATGAGTCATAATAATATCTGGTTTAAACTTTCTTATTTCATCAATAACAAGTTTTCTATATTCTAATGTAGGTAACACTTCACCATCGTTTATATTTAAATTTTTAACTTCATAATTTAAAAAACTTGCCGCATTTTGCATCTCTACGTTTCTAATATCTACTGTTTTAGAAACGTTCATATCGTTATTTCCTACACCACCATTAGTCATAATTACAACTTTAACTTTATAACCTTTGCTTACAAATTTTTTTATTGTTCCACCAGCACATAATTCAGCATCATCTGGATGGGCACAAAATAATAATATTCTCTTTTTATTCATTTTTATCACCATATTTTTCAAATATTTCTTCTAATTCATTATCTTTCCATCTTCGACATTTTTTGCATATTTCTGGAATAAATTGTTTATTTAGAATCTTTTCTCTTATAGTTTCCGAAAGATTTTCAGATTCAAAGATGTTTCCCATATTAACAGAAATTCTATTAAAATCATTACAACACATTACAATTTCTCCAGTATATGCAATATTTAAGGTATAATACAATTTTCTACACCATATTCCACTACTTGGATCATCATTTACTAAATTACAAGAAGTAGGATTATTCATGTCTCGTTCCCAAGGCTCTGATGGTCCTAATACAATAACATTAGGATATGATTTTACATATTCTTTATATATTTCCTCATCTTTTTTTGTTTCTTGTTTCATGTTTGAAAGGGGCTTTATTCGCCATAGTTGAATTTTTGCATTGGTTTTTTTATATTGTTCTAAAGCATAAGTAACATTTGGTAAAACATTATTTAAAGACAGCCCTGTAATTTTATTATAAATTTCTTTATTCATGCTATGTAGACTAATTGCTAGAGAATCAGCTTTTAATTCTATCAATTTATCTACAATTTTTTTATTTAGTAATAAACCATTAGTTACTATTTCTACTTGAAACCCTAGTTCTTTAGTGTATTTAACTATTTCTAAAAAATCTGGGTGCAAAAGTGGTTCACCTAACCCTGCATATACTATCTTTGGAAAATCTAAAGTGTTAAATTTTTTATTAAACCAATTATTAACTTTAATTGCTTTTTGTTTTTCTAAAAAATCATATAATTTTTGTTTATCAATAAATCCTCTTTCCCTTTTTGAACAATTATTAGGACAAAAAACACAGTGAGCATTACAGTAGTTTGTTAATTCAATTTCAATAGTATATGGAGCATATTTATCTGGAATATTAACACATTGGATATTTTTCATCTAAAATCTCCATTGATATTTTACTAAAGTCATTTAATACATTACTTGCAATTTGATCACAAACATCATAATCAATTTTCTTATCTGTATAAATGGTAATTTTAAATGGGTCAGATAAAGGCCGTCCACTTTGGCCAATCATTTCTACTGAACAATTAACTCCACATTTCTCGTATATTTTTTTTGCAATTATATATGAGGCAACACAATACATTTTCCCAGTATGATAAATAGGGTTTTTCCCGCAAATGCCTTCCATTGTATAAAATCTTCTTGGAGTTATTAATCCTCCCATCCTATTACCACGTCCAACAAATCCTTCATCACCCATTTCAATTGATGAACCAGTAAATGTTAAATATAAATCAGTGTTGTTTTCATCAATTTTGTCTCTTGTATTAATATACAATTCCAATTGTACATTTGGATATAAACTATGAATAAAGGTTTTAATATATTCCGCTATTTGAGCTTTATTATTTAAATATTCTGTAACATTCCTTACATAAGTACATAATTGAGGTATGCACATTGTAATACTCACTTTATTATCCTCTCTAAAACCCATAATTTTTATATCAGAACCTAGCCATATATGATTTTTCTTAAATTCTTTTGAATTTAATTTTCTTTCCAATTTATACACCATGTTTTCTAATATACTATATCCATAAAACGCACATCCCATTGAAGTATCATTACAATTAAGATGTTTTAATTCATTAAGGTCATCTAAAGTTTCTGGCTCAAACCATCTATGTCTTTTACTTTCATGTCCTTTTACACCACCAGGACTACTTCCTTCACTAACTTCATATATGATTCTAACATCTTTTTCAAAATTAAGCATTGGAAAGTTATCGTTAAAAAACTTTTTGGTCTCATTAATAAGAAGCTCTTTTACATTTATTATAGTATTACCAAATTTACTAGATGCACGACCATTTAATAAAACTCTTATAGGTTCTATCATTTTCCCATGGCCAAATTCAACCTCACACTTACCTCCCATCATTCCTACTTTATCAAAATTGTGATGTAAAACGGCTCCGAAATGTTTCAAAGTATATTTAGAATAAGCATTTGATAATTTTTCTGCTAAAGTATCACTCAAAGTATCTGGATGACCTTGGCCTTTTCTTTCGACAATTTCAAAATTTGTATGTCCCAAATCTTCTTTTAAAACTAATGTAATATTTTTACCCATATAAATATCTCTCCTTTAATTTTTTTCTAAATCTTTTTTCATTTTTTCATAAGCAAGATATACATTTTTTAAAAAAGGGGTTTCTTCTTCATTCGCTTGCTTCTGCACTTCAAACACAAATAAGCAATGATTATTTATTTCTTTAATTAAATTATATACTTTTTTCCAATTCACGGTACCAGTAAAAGGTGTTTGATGAGTATCAGTTTTTCCTAAATTATCATGAATATGCATTATTTTGATTTTTTCTTTATGTAAATTAATAAAATCACTATATTTAATATTGTTATGACCTACATCAAAGCATAAACATGCACTTGAATAATTATTTAACATATCTTCAATTTTATCTAATTGATCTTCTGTTTGTAAATTTTCAAAAGCAATATTTACATTAAGTTCTTCGGCATATTTTAATAATGCAGCTATTCTTTTTAAACCAATTTCGATATTTTCAATTTTTTTAGAATCAGAGTTTAAATGCATAACCACATACTCAACATCATTATTATGTGCATCTAATATGCTTTGCTTATAAATGTTGAACAATTGTCTACCAGAAGCATCATTTTTCCATAAATCATTTGCTTTTTCAAAAGATAAATGAAATACCAATATTTGTAAGCCATTTAATTTGCACTTATTAAAAATTTCTTCTTTTTTGCCATTT
This sequence comes from uncultured bacterium, assembly GCA_959020415.1. Taxonomy (GTDB): domain Bacteria; phylum Bacillota_I; class Bacilli_A; order RF39; family UBA660; genus Coprosoma. Next base: position 23,179 of record CAUERX010000017.1, read on the forward strand.
GAAGATTCATACTCATCACACCAATGTAGTGATAAATATTTAAATCCTGCATTTTTTATTTTTGTAATACGTTTTTCTGGCATTGAAGGTATGCCATACCAATAAGTTAATAAAATTTCAAATCCATTTTTCATATATAACCTCGTTTATTTATGTTTTTTTCATATTCTTATTTATTCAAGCACCTCGAAAGTATCCCTTACTTTATTATAAATATTCATCTTTTTAGCATATTCATATAGTTTTAACGAGTTTTTCTTTTTACTATAAAAATATCCTCTAATAGCTTTATTAAAAATTTCAGTGTTTATCTTCTTTTTATTTTTAATAATATCACAAATACTTTTATCTAAGTCGTAAACTCTTATAACATTTCCTGAATCAAGTTTATAGTCCATGACACCCAATTCAAGCAATTCCCTTTTTGTATAAAATAAATTAACATCCTTTTCTTTTTGAAATGATTCCTTGTAACCACTTTTAACTGTAATATCATATCTAATGGGGATTCGATTAGATAAGCTGTGTAAGTAAAGTGTTGTTACATTAGAATAAATTGCATACTTACTTTTACTTTGCAGAATTACAAACTCATCTGCCAAAACATTCTTTTTAATATATACTCCACGGCTTACTCTTTCTATTTTGTTTTCTTTAATAAGTTTAGTAAGATAAGGCCTAGAAATATTATTATCAGTGACATCTTTGGTAGTCAAATAACCATTTTTGAATAATTTTAAAATCTTATTTTCATATTCCATATTTATTTTTCCTTTTGCACTTAAATTATAACACATTTAAGTGTGTTTGAAAATTTTTTTATTTATCATACATTTTATTCAATTCAATGACTAATTCTTTAATATAACTAATATCACTAGCAGAAAATTTATTATTATGTTCAATATAAAACAGTTCATCATTAATTTTTATTGTGCTAATAAAAACTTCATCATACTTTTTGTTGAAGTCGTTATTCTTAAACTTCATAAAATCTCGACTATTAAATCCCCATTTATTTCTGTTTGACATATTTGATGAAAAAAATGTATAAAATCCTCCATATGTATGAATTTTTGTACTATCTTTTATTTTTATAGCCAAAAGTGCTGCTATATTAAAAGGAAAAGACAGAAGGTTTATTTCACTTAAAATTTTATTTTTTTGATTTAGATTAATATAATGTGACTTGATAATATCTGTAACACAACTACTCTTTAATGGCATTTTCATTATATAATCATAATGTTCTTTATAAAAATCGGTTTTTTTATATGCTTCTATATCATCTTTTGTTAAATATTTATTTATAAATTCTTCAGAATAAGGCTCCATAATGATATCATTAGTTCTATTATAAATTTCTTCATTTGTTAATAAAATAGGAAATGGGTCTATTGATAATCTCATAATAGCAACTATTCCAATACATTGTTTTAAATAATACTCGAAATTTTTAATTGTTTTTTTATCCTTAAATTCTGGATTATTTCCTAAGGATAATGGATGATTTTTGGATAAATATAAGTTGTTTAACCCTTGTTTATGCACATATTTATTTAGTTCATTTGAAATATTATTCATTTTCTCAAAAAAATTAGTCATATTAATTCTCATATCTCTTATAACTTCGCCTTTTTCATTTAATATTCTAATCATTTCTTTTTGCATGCTAAATCTGTTAGTAGGAACTTTCCATTTTAAATATTCTTGTTCTTTTTCTGTTTCATCCAAATCGACAAAATATGCCATTAAAGTAGCAACCTCTATAGATTCTCTTAGACAATAATATGCTGCATCAAAATATCCCATTTCAAAAATAGCTATTGAATTTACAAGCATTTGAGAGGCTTCTAAAATAAAAGTATTAGCTATATTGGCATCAATTCTTCCAGTAAATGAATGATCAATATTTTGCAAATCAAAAATAATTTCATCTTTATCTTCTATATTATACTTTCTAACGTGCTCTTTAAATCTATAATTTGAATAACCATTCATACTACCACTTCCTTAATTAGTTATTATACCATGAAAAAAGCACATTTCTGTGCATTTTACCTATATTTCTATAAAACAATTATATTCATACTCAACATCATATTTTTTAGTATATTTACTATTTAATCCTCTAGCAATAGTAAGGGTATCATTTATTAGACACCAAGGTGAATAGGAGTCACTGATACACCTTGACCAAAAGCCGTTGTTGCAAGTTCTACTGGCCCAACCTTATCCATTGGAAACAAAATACCCGTACTTTCACCATTCAAGTCAATACCAGTTTTACTTCCAAAGCCAAATTTTTTAATATATTCAAACAACTTAACTTTCCCGAGTTTTTGACCTAAAATAACAAAACCTGGATTACATGAATTTTCAACAACCTCTAAGAACGTTTCATGCCCATGACCACCATGCTTCCAGCAGTGCAAAGTTGCATTTTCCACTTTAATGCTCCCGGAGTCATTATAAGTATCTTTCTCTAAATCAACTTTACCTTCTTCCAAAGCGGCTGCTAACGTAATAATCTTAAAAGTTGATCCTGGCTCATAAGTCGCCCATATTGGTAAGTTTCGATTTATCTCTTCAGTTGTATATTTCTTATAATTGTTTGGAGAAAAATTAGGTCTAGCTGACATTCCTAAAACTTCACCACTATTAGGATCCATAGCCAAAGCAATAACTCTATCAGGATTATATTTAGTTACCGCATTATCAAGTTCCCTTTCGATTGAAGCTTGAATATCTTTGTTAATAGTTAAAGTTAAATTCATTCCATCTTGAGGTTTTTCATAAACTTCTGATAATTTTAACTTATTACCTTTAGCATCACTAAAGTATTTAATTGCCCCATCCTTACCTGTCAAATACTTGTCATACATCAGCTCCAAACCACTTAACCCTTGATTATCAATTCCGACATAGCCTAAAGTGTGTGACATATAAGTGTCAAACGGGTAATATCTTTGCGATTCCTTAACTAAATACACTCCGTCTAACTTTAATTTTCTAATTTTATCTGCCACTTCATATGATAATCGTCTTCCTTCTGGATGTACTCTTTCAATTGAAGTACGTTTATTAACATGTTTATACATTTCATCATAAGACACTCCTAAAATTTCCGCTAATTTAGAAGTTGTTTCCTTTTTATCCTTTATTTGATTAGGAATAAGCACTAACGAAGTAGTCGTAATATTATCAGCTAAAACTCCACCATCGCGATCATATATTAACCCTCGATCAGCTTTAACTGGTAAATTACGACTCCACAAATTTGACGCTAAGTCATTAAGCTTATCATAGTCAATAACTTGTATGTAAAACACTTTACCAATAATTAAAACAAACAAAAAAATGATTACAACAAGCACTATTTTCATTCTACTATGTATATTTTTAAAAAACACTAGTCCATCACCAATTAATTATATGTACAAGATATCAAAAAATTTACAAAAGACAAATAAGTCTTTTTGTAAAAGCCAAAGATTTTAATTTAATAATTGTCTCACTTCGCAATATCTAGCAAGTTCTTCTATTGCATCGATTTTCTCTGGACACCTTGGACAATTGTTTCTTTCTTATTCCACTATAATCTCATTAAAAGTATTATAGTACATAAAGAGAAAATATTTCGTACTGTTTATACAAAAAAAAGCCAAATAGGCTCCAATATTATTTTATACTTTCAATATACTCCTCAAGACAAATATTTTTATCATATATCTCTTTAGCTGCTTTCTTACCAACATATCTAAAATGCCATGGCTCATGACTAACCCCTGTTATTTCAGACTTTTCTATAGGATATCTCACAATGAAACCATATTTGTAACTATTAGCCTCTAACCATGCATAAACCTCTTTATTAGTCGATCTACTTTTATCAGCATTAATATCTAATGCAAGACCTAATTCGTGCTCACTCGTACCTGGACGAGCTACCCAATCTTTAGCTAACTTCATAGCCTTGCTTCTAGAATTTCCTTCGTTAATAAAAGCCTCAATTTTATCATCCATCATTTTCTGTTGTTCTTCAGCATTTCGATATGAAGAACTAATAGTTGGATAAATACCCTCCGCCCTTGCATCATCAAACATTTGCTGCAATTCAGGATAAACTCTTTTATCTACCATATGACCATTACTCAAATTCATTAAATTAAGCGAATAATCATCGGGAATTTCATTCCATTCATTTACCAAAATCAAATTCCACTCTAATTCTTTATTACTCTGAACATGATTATCATTAAATAAATCTTTACTTTCTTTATTAAATACCAAGAAGAAAATTAAAGAAAAACTAATAACTAAAACTAAAGCAAATAAAATCCAGCGTCCCCATCTGCGATTATGATACATTTTAATTTTTTTACCCATTATTTTCACCACCATAATAACCAAACAAAAATAGTCTTGGTTCTGACATAACAAATATATCAAAATCTAAAAGATTATTTTTAAATATTTAATGATGAAAATCTTATAATTTTCTTACAATTTAGGAATTTCAATTTCAAAAGTAATAATCTCATCATCACTTGCTGCTCTAATCTCACCCCCGTGTAATTCAACAATCTGTTTAGCTATTGCTAGTCCCAGTCCAGCACCACCATTTCTCGATGTTCTTGCAGTATCTAATCGATAAAATTGTTCAAAAATTCGCGATAGCTTTTCCACTGGAATTTGATTACCATAATTTTTAAAACATATTTTAACGCGCTCATTGCTTGCCCCAACTTTAATTTCAATTTTACTATCCTCAAAACTATAATTAACCGCATTCCTAAGTAAATTATCCAAAACCCTCTGCATTTTATCAACATCACATTTGATGATAACATCCGAAGGAACTAAAACATCACAGCTTAAATTTTTCTCTTTAAACATTGGTTTAAACTCATAAACTAATTGTTCTAATAGCCTAGATAGATTTACCTTACTAAATTCTAAAGTTAAAGTAGAAAGATTAAACCTTGTAATTTCAAAAAATTCATTTATTAAATCCTCTAAACGTTCAGCTTTTTCCAAAGAAATACTTAAATACTTTTCTCTTAACTCCGCTGAAATTTTCTGTTCATCTCTAAGTAAAGTCAAATAACCAATAACTGACGTCAAAGGTGTTTTTAAATCATGAGCTAAATAAACAACTAAATCATTTTTGCGTTGTTCAGCTTCTTTAGCCATTCGCTTACTTTCAAGAACATTCAATTTAACTTGGTTCATCTTATTTTCTACATCTTTAAGATCATTAGAAAGTTCTATTAAATTATTTTCGTCATTATAAATATTTTCAGTAGCCATAATCACTTCATTTAAATGCTGAATTGACTTAAGCCAAAACCTTAAAATCACAATTATAGAAAGCACTAAACAAATGATAAATACAAATAATACAAATCGCCTTTCTATACCTTTAAGTATTATGTAAATAAATTCATCACCTGACCAAATTTGCGAAGATACAAACCATGAGCCAACAAAATATATAAAAACCAAAGATATTAAAACAATTAAATTAATCTGAACTAATCTAGTTATCAATTTAGACACCATTATATTTTTAAAATTATTTGCTTTATTCAATTGTATACCCTACTCCCCATACTGTTTTAATAAACTTTGGATTTTTCGTGTTTTCATTTAATTTTTCTCGAACTCTTGCAATATGTGCCATTACTGTATTATTGTTGTCTAAATACTTTTCGCCCCATACTGCTTCGAATAGCTCCTCAGATGAAATAACTTTTCCTTGATTTTGACAAAGATATAAAATAAGTGAAAACTCAATTGGCGTTAAAGAAAGATCCTTTCCATATAATGTACACTTATGAGTATCTTTGTTAATCACCAATCCTCTAATGTCATAAAAAGAGTTTCTACTATCACCATTATTATATTGATAATACCTCCTTAGCTGCGTCTTTACTCTTGCAACAACTTCTAAAGGATTAAAAGGTTTCGTAATGTAATCATCAGCGCCCAGCGTTAAACCTGTAATTTTACTAATATCATCAACTTTAGCCGTCAACATAATAATTGGATAAAAATGATTTTCTCTAATTTTCTGACATAACTCAAATCCATCAACACCTGGTAACATCACATCTAAAACAGCAATATCAATGTTTTCATTATTAATACATTCTAAAGCAGCTTCACCGTCATAAAACTTATAAACATTATAACCATCGTTTTTTAAATAAAGCTCTACTAAATCAGCAATTTCTTTTTCATCATCGACAATTAATACATTTTCTTTCATATTAAAACTCCTTTATTAGTTTCAAAATTAGTATACCATATTTATCAATTAAAATAAATTTAAGCAATCAAAAAGAGAGAAATAATCTCTCTTATATGAAGTAAGTCTACGCTTGTTTAGCTAATTTTCTTGAACCAACTGCTAATGCACCAAGTCCACATATTGCTAAAGCAATATATAAAGCAATTCCATCTGCAGTCTCTGGATTCTTAACTTCATCTTTTTTAGGAGTATCAGTAGTAGGTTTATCTACTGGGATAGGAGTAGCAACGTGTTCTTTACCATCAACTTCAACAATAGTACCTTCATTTAAAGTATTTGATACAGCAACTTGTTTTCCACCAGCATCGTTGATTGCAACAACATCACCAACTAATACAGCTTTATTAATAGTAGTAGATGTATTTTCTACTACGAATTTATCAACTTGATCATTATCGATATATAAAGCATCTTCTTGTTTAGTAGTATCAATAATACCATCCATAACTAATGCAGGTTCCCCTGTAACATTAAGTCCTTTACCAAATTCAATTCCTGCTTTATTATCTTCTAAAGTTAAATCTTTAACGGTAACTGTACCACCATTAATTAAAACAGCTCCAAAACTACAATTTTGAATAGTTACACCATCTAAGACAACTTTACCACCTTCATAGGCTTGTACTCCATACTTTGGTGAATCTTTTAAAGTGATATTTTCCAAAGTTAAAGTCGCACTATTAAGCGCACTTATAATGGTTCTGTTTCCTCCTCCGGCAGCAATTGTACTTGTAAGGGTATTACCATTACCTTTAATAGTTACATCCTTACTTACAATAAGTGGGGTTGTAACAGTTATTGAACTTGTAAGTTCAACCTCTCCTCCTGCTTCTAATGCAGCTGTTAACTCTGCTTCATCAGCTACTCCAGTTGCAGCGTTAACTCCAGCAAATGGGATACACATTACGCAAAATAATACTACTCCTAACGCATATTTTAATCCTTTAGGCATCTCCGCACCTTCCTTTCATAAATTACTAAATAAGCGTTTAGTAACTCTATTATACCATAACTATTTGCTCGATTTACACAAAAAATACACATTTAATAAAAAGGAAAAAAATTTGACATCACACTTAACACCCCCAATTATAAACAATTTATAATTTTATCACAAAATAATAATAAAATATGGTATAATTTTAGAGAATAATTTTATTTAGAAAGGAGTTTATCTATGGAATCAAGAACAAATTATCAAAAACGGAAACGCCGAAAAAGGCATGTAAAAAAAGGTGTTTATATTGCTATTTTAATAATTAGTATCATTGTTTTAGTTTTCAGTCTTTTAAAAATATTTATTTGGAACAAAGACAATAATGATATTGATAAACTCCAAAAAGATATTGCCGATAAAAACGTTAAAGAAGTTAAAGCCAATAAGGACAAAACAGACAACGTCAATCCACCTGAAAATAAAAGTGATGATTATTGGGACTATATAAAAATGGATATGTTAAGCGTTGACTTTAACGAATTAAAAAAGAAAAACCCAGACACTGTTGGCTGGATTAAAGTAAATGGCACTAATATTAACTATCCAGTAGTTCAAACCAAAGATAATGATTATTATTTAAACCATGCCTATGACAAAAGCAAGAATAGTGCGGGATGGATCTATGCTGATTATCGAAATAACATGACAAACTTTGATAAAAACACCATTATCTATGGTCATGGAAGATTAAATAATACAATGTTTGGTAGCTTAAAGACTATTTTAAATAGTAAATGGTATAATAATAAAAATAATTACATTATCAAATTCTCTACACCAACAGAAAATACACTATGGCAAGTATTTAGTGTTTACAGTATAAAAGCGGAAAGCTATTATATAACCACTAAATTTTCATCAGACAAAGAATACAATGATTTTTTACAAACATTAAAAAATAGAAGTAAAAAAGACTTCAGTGCAACTGTAAATACTAAAGATAAAATAATTACCCTTTCAACCTGTAAGGATGTTGCTGGAACTGAAAGAGTTGTCATGCACGCTAAATTAATTAAAGTCGAAAAAAGATAAAAGGAACGAAATCAATCGTTCTTTTCATTTACTCCGATTAGTCTATTTTTTTGAATTTTTTGTAGCTAACTACGATTGCCAAAGCGCCTAATAAACTAACTCTTGCTAAATAAAATACCATTACCTAACAAGAGAATAACCTTTCTTAATAATTGTATCATATTTCTTCCATTTTTTGATAAACTATTTCTAAACATTTTTGATTTAATTCACTAGGGTGTTCGTAAGGGACACCCTTTGATAAGATGTTGTATATAATATTTATTATTCTTCGCATAATACAAGTTAAAGCTTGTCTTTTTGTTTTCCCGTCTTCTATCTTTTTATAATAGTATTCTAAAAAGATAGGGTTATGAGGATTATTACTTCCTTTGCCCGTACATATACTTCGACAAGCTAAATAATATATGTAGCCATTTAAGTGCCTGTTTCCGTATTCGTTACGTACAGTTTTATCATGATTACCACTTGAAAAATTGACAGGGGCTACTCCGCAATATTTGGCTAGTTTAGAGGAATTAGAGAACCTTTTAATGTTTCCTATTTCTGATATTATTTCTGCACTTGTTATTTTGGTTAAGCCAATAAAGGTATGTAGTTTGACTTCTAATTTATCATATAAGTTTATTATCTCTTTTTCAAATTCTTCTAATTGTTTTTTATTTGCTTTGATGTTTCTAACTATTGTTCTTATTAACATGTTTCTATTATCTTCATATATTGTATCCTTATAATCATAATCTTTGATAAGATGTAATATCGTATTTGCTTTTGTTATTGAAAATTTACCTTTGGTGTTTAGATTTCCTTTTAAATCTTCAGCCGGTAGATCTCTAATCATATTAGGACTAGGGTATGTTTCCCAAAAATCTAAAGCTGATATATTGTCTATTTTAGAAAAGAACTCTTTATAATTTGGATAATGATGTAATAATTGAGCATGAAGTTTGTTTTTAAGTTTTACATTAGTATTACTTAAAGTTCTTTTCATTTTAACAAGTTGTTTTAATGTCCAATATATTTCGTCATCTTTAGCGTCAGGTAAATGGTCTAATTCGTCTAAAGTTACTTTCGCAATACATTCAGCGTCTAACTCATCAGTTTTATCAATAATTGGGTGTTTTTTTCTTTCGTTGTAAGTATAGTTAGAATTAACATGTTTGACTATTTGATTATGA
>CAUERX010000018.1 GCA_959020415.1 uncultured bacterium
TCCTTTTTACTCTTGACCATTACCCCCCCCCCCCCCCCCCCTATGTCAATGATTTTAACAAAAAAAACAACTGAATTGTTCAGTTGTTAAAATAAACTTAATTGACTAGATTCATCCATACCATCTAAAATACCCATCATTCGCATTTTTTCAATTAAAGTACTAGATATCTTAGCACGTTTTTGTAAATCTTCAATACTAAGAAAAGGTGCCTTTTGACGTTCTACCACTATGTTTTTAGCAACCACATCACCAAGGCCATCGATAGCTCTAAATGGTGGTATTAAAGTTTTTTCATCATCAGTTAAAACAAAATCCAAAGCATCACTTTTATTAATATCGATTGATCCAAAAGTGATACCGCGAGCTAAAGCTTCTAATGAAAGTTTCAAACATTCTAAGATGCTACTTTCCTTATTACTAGCGCTATACCCTTTTTCCATAATCTCAACCATTTTTTGTCTAACTGCATCATAACCTTTGATCATTGCTTCAACATCAAAATCAACATACTCTACTGAAAATTGAGCGGCATAATAAATTCCTGGACGATGAACTTTAAAATAAGCTAATCTAAAAGCATTAATAACATAAGCTACCGCATGAGCTTTTGGAAACATATATTTAATCTTCTCACATGAATTAATATACCAATCATCAATTCCTGCATCTTGTAATTCCTTCTTATATAACGCCCATTCTTCTGGAAGCTTACTAGCTTTACCTTTACGAACAAATTCCATAATTTTAAAAGCTCTTATTGCTGGAAGCCCATGATACATCAAATAAACCATAATATCATCACGACACCCAATGACCTCACTAAATGGAACAATATTATTATCAATTAGATCCTTTGCATTACCATTCCAAACATCAGTACCATGAGAAAGTCCTGAAATTTTAGTAAGTTCAGCAAAAGTTTTCGGCCTAGTTTCTTTAACCATACCAATTGTAAATGGCGTCCCGAACTCTGGAATGCCTAAAGTCCCAACCTCTGACATTATTTGATCAGGTGTTACCCCTAAAGGCTTAGTTGATACAAATATTTCCATTGTCTTTTTATCATCTAATGGTACTGTTGTAACATCAATACCCGTTAAATCTTGAATCATACGTAATTTAGTTGGACCAGAATGTCCCAAAATATCCAATTTTAAAACATCTTGATCGATAGCATGATAATCAAAATGCGTTGTACGCCAAGCTGAATTTACATCATCAGCAGGATATTGGAAAGGACTAAAATCAAAGACATCCATATATCCCGGAATAACAACAATTCCACCCGGATGCTGACCAGTTGTTCTTTTCACGCCTGTACAACCTTTAGCTAAGCGCTCAACTTCAGCTGTTCTCATCATAATTCCTTTGTCTTCACAATATCCCTTAACATAACCAAACGCTGTTTTATCAGCAACAGTACCAATCGTTCCTGCTCGATAAACATTATCTTCTCCAAATAATACCTTAGTATATTCATGAGCTGCAGCTTGATTTAAATCCGAAAAATTCAAATCAATATCAGGTACTTTATCAGCATGAAAGCCTAAGAAAGTTGCGAATGGCATATCATGACCATCTTTATTCATCTTGTGACCGCATTTTGGGCATTTATAATCAGGCAAGTCATATCCACTAGCATAATTACTTCCTAAAGATTCTCCATCCAACTCAAATATACTATGCTTACATTCAGGACATACATAATGAGGCGGAAGTGGGTTTACTTCAGTTATTCCCATCATCGTTGCTACAAAAGATGAACCAACAGAACCACGAGAACCAACTAAATAACCATCATCATTTGATTTTTTTACAAGTTTTTGAGCAATCAAATAAATAACGTCAAAATTAGCTCCAATAATTGCTGTAAGCTTAGAGTCGATTTCCTTATCTACCTCTTCATCAGTTAATTCTTTATCGCTTTTTTTTCTAATATAATTACCTACTAATTCTTTAACCGCATCATATCCAGCAAGCATTAGCTCGTGTAATTTATTATAAATAATCTTATTATACTCTTCTTCTGATAATCCATCTGGAGAAGTTTCTTCCTTAATTATTTTAAAAGGCTCATCACCATATAATTCGCTAGCCAAACGCTCCTCAATTAAATAAGGAAGAGGATCACCATAAACTGCTTTAGCCTTTCCATATACTAAGTCTAAAGTTTGACCAACAGAATTTTCAATCTTTGGCGCAAAAGGAATACCCCCAGTTTCAATAATAACCTCAATAACCTCAGCCATATCCGCAATCTTATTTGGATTATCAATAACTAGTTCACACGCTTCCTCTTCCGACAAAAAACTAAAAGCCTCTAACATTTCATCAGTTGTTCTAAAATATTGGTTAGGTATTTGCGTAATATTCTTTCTAGAAAGTGGATGCCTTCCGCCACCTGGAACTTTTTGGTTAACAATTATCTCTCTGTAAATACGGTCGTCAGGGCTCAAATGATGTACGTCACCCGTCGCCACTATAAGTTTACCTGCTTCCTTTGTAACCCTAATGATTTTCTTAAGATGTTCCATAAGCTCGACTTTATTACCAAAGTCATTCATTTGAATTAAATGATCATAAACATCAATTGGTTGTACTTCTACATAATCATAGAAATTAATTAAATTAGATAATTCCTCATCAGACTTACTTCGCGCTTGTCTAAAAATTTCACTTTCATAACAACCACTACCAATCAATAACCCTTCACGATGTTTAATAATTTCACTACGTAAAATTCTTGGCGTTTTATATAGATATTTAGTATTAGCCAAAGATACAATTTTAAATAAATTCTTTAATCCTACTCGGTTTAAAGCAATCAAATTAACATGATAAGAAGTTCCATATTTATGAATTTCATCCTTTGATACCAATTTATCTAAATCACTAATTTTCTCGAAATTACGTGATTCTAATTTCTTCAGCATTTTATGAAAAACTAAAGCCGTTCCCTCAGCATCGTAATCTGCACGGTGATGTGCATCTTCTTCCCAAGGCACTTCATAACGTTTAACTAACGCTGATAAACCATGACGTGCGAAATTATTATCCAATGTTCTAGATAATTCTAAAGTATCAATAACTGTATTGTTAAATTCTCCAAAACCATATTTCTCATACGCCATTTTTAAAAATGAAATATCAAATTTTGCGTTATGAGCAACTACTGGCAAATCGCCAAACCACTCTATAAAACGACCAATTACCGCTTCTTCATTATCCTTACCAACTAGCATTTCATCAGTTATATTAGTAATTTCTGTAATTTTAGAAGGAAGTTTTCTTCCTGGATCAATTAATTCAGAAAATCTATCAATAATTTCTCCATTACAAATCTTAACCGCTCCAACTTCGATAATTGAGTCAGCTCCACCAGCATTAAAACCAGTAGTTTCAAAGTCAAAAACAACATATGTTGTTTTAAGTAATTCAGCGTCTGTTGGTCTTAAAACAATATCCACAGAATCATCGATTAAAGTTAGTTCGGTTCCATATAATGCTTTAAATGGCTCACCTTCCTTTTTCTTGTTAATATCACAAACCGTATGATAAACATCAGGAAAAGATTGAACACCGTTATGATCAGTAATTGCCACTGCCCTATGTCCCCAAGCATACGCTGTTTTAACTAAAGTTTTTGCATCCGTAACACCATCCATTTGACTCATTTTAGTATGAGCATGTAACTCTACTCTTTTTTCTGCTGCTTCATCCATTCTAACTTCGTCTTTTCTAGAAGATGTATTTATTTCTCTAGCATTTAAGACAATTTCTCCAGAGTATTTATCATTTTTTGTATAACCCCTAATTTTATAATAAACGCCTTCCTTTAGTCTCTTATCATATTTATGGAAATCATCAGAATCACGGCAAAAAATCTTACAATACATACTATCAGTACCATCATAAACTTTTAAAGTTATTATCCTAAAATCACTTTTTGATGATTCGAACAGATCTTTCCCAAAAATTTTGGCATCAATAGTTACATCGTCAAGTTCAAAACTTAAATTACTAATATCCATGACTTTACTTTTAATTTCTCTTCCCATAATAATTGGACTTTCCTTTTTAGGGACTTTTGGTACTTCACTAGTTTTTGAAAGTTCAATCTCTTTACGAATTTCCTCTGAACGTTCTTCGTCAATTTTAATTTTGATTTTAATTTCAAAACCTGCATTATTAAGTTTAGTTTCTAAGTCTTCCAAAATACTACTAAATTTCATTTCCTCTGCCGTATTAGCAACTTCAATAACTAAATTGTTTTCTTCTAATGACAAATTACTGTTCACAAAAATTTCAAGTAATGGAGCATTTTTGCTGTACCCTTTTAAATAATATCTATAGTAATCAGCTATATCTTCCAGTTCAAATTTAGAGCATGTCAATTTTTCAGATACATTCTTTGCACATTTAAATCCTTCTTTTAAAAGATTACTAAAATTCAAAAAAACACCTAGAGGTAAAACTGACTCTAGCTCAATTAAAAATACATAATTATCTTTATTTTTATTGCAGACAATTTTCTCTAATTTTCCACCTTCAAAATATTTTTTATCATCACTTGAAAGTTTAATTTGATCTAAAAGTAACTCTAATTTATCATGCATATTAATCACCTATTTTCATTATAACACATACTCTTGTTCGGATAAAGACTAAATAAATTGTTTTTATTTTTAGCTTTCTAATTTTACAACGAATAATGTACTTTATACACAAATAAATCCCTTCTATTAAAAAGTTAAAGGTAAGATTTTAAAAAGATAGACAAAGCCTATCAAAAATAAAAGTGTCAACTTTTTCCTACTTTACAGTGCAAAAAAAGCTTTAGTTAAAGCTTTTTCGCCGTCCCCAAATCAGCTTCAACACTAGGTACTTCTAAATCAGCTAAGCATTCATCAATGAGTGCCTGGTTACTAGTTAAATCTGGATCAACAGAATTAACCACATCATCACCCGAAATACTAATACCCGCCAAACAGTCATCTACCGAAAACTTATTTGATATACTAACAACTTCAGGAGAACTGCTATCAAATTTTTCTTCGCCCCGTACTGTATCGAAAGACCTGCATTCTTTTAGTGGCCTTTCCTTTTTATTTTTCCTAGAAGATTTCTTCTTTTCTTTTGAAATTTCTTGTTCTGCCCTCAAAGCCCCTAATCTTCTTTTAGTTCTGGTAAGTCTTTCTTCTCTTTCTTCAATAATCATTAAAGCAAAATTAACTTTTTCCTCTAAATCACTAACTTCAAAATTACCATTACTATATCTTTCTAACAATAGCTGAACTAATGCACCCGTACTTCTATCTAAAGGTGAAGAAAAGTCAGTTATTTGATCTTCACTAGTTGGATAAGTAAACACCCCCAACTTCCCGCGATACACTAAAGGAACATCATACCATGAATATATTGAAGCAATAACTTTATCCACAGCTTCTCTAACGGTTTGATTAAGTGATTTTTTAGTTTCAAAATTACTAGCTACTTCTTTTAAGAGTAAAACTTCTTCAGTTATATCGTTTTCTGAAACTTCCTCATCAATTTTAAGCATGCCATCATAAAATTTTTGTCCTACAATTTCGCCTGTAGGTGTAAATTCTACCTGACAAGTCTTTGATAGACAATCATGATTGGTGGAAAAACAGCATAAACTATTTTCTATAATATCCGGATATATAGGAATTTTTCCATCTAAATCAAACTTTACTCCTCGTTTTATTGCCTCATCTAAAATAATTGGATTAGCGTAATAAGCAATATCAGGAACATGCAATTCCAACACAATATTACCATTATCATTTTGAAATATTGAAAAAGCATTTTGATGATTTAGCTCACCCTCTTCTTCAAGTAATAAGGTCTTATGTCCAACCCTATTACGCCTTCTAACTTCTGGATCAAATTGATAAGAAAAAGCTTCATTCTCGACTGTTTCTGGAAATTGTGTTTCAAATCCACCTTCAAAAATAATTGCCTTTTCTAAAGTACTTTTATCAAATTTACTTCCTATTTCTTTTACGTCTAAAACTTCATAACCTTCTAAACCAAAATCAGTTCCAACCTTTACTCCATAATAAATACATCTAGGCAACTCATCAGGAAAATCAACCTCTATTGCAATTCTTGAATCAATTGGTTTTAGTTTGCCATCTTTACTTTCCATCACAACAAGCCCAGTATCTCTTTTTAATACTGTTCTAACAGCCGCTAATAACCTACTGCCGCCTTCATACTCACGTAAAACAAAATCATCGAGTAAAACTGTATCACCACATAAAGCTCCATTTGAATTTGCTTTTTTCACATAAAAATCCTGCTCATTAACTTTAACATAAAAATATTTATCTTTAAAAAATACTTGACCTACAGCCATTTTTTCTTTATCAAGTGGTCTATAGCAACCTTTATGATCCAAAAATATTTCACCTTGTAACTGCAAACTTTTTAAAGAATCATAAAAAGAAGCCATTTCCCCGTTATCAACCTTAAAACATGTTTTTAAGTCATCAATATTAAGCTTCTTTTTATTACCCCTTATATATTCTAATAAACTAACTTCCAAAGCGGTCAAGTTATTCATCCTACCAAACTCCCTCTAGTTAAATTATACTAGTTTCCCATTATCAAAGCAATAGAAAAGAACTAATCTTCCATTAGTTCTTTAAGTTTGTCCGGATTATCAATATACTCTTTTACCTCTGGCATTAACATTGGCACAAGAACTTTTAACAATTCTTTATCTTTAACTAAATCAAAGTATTCTTGATTTTGATAATGATAAACTCTCATAACTTGAGATTTTTCAAGAAATTCTTCTTCATTTTCGCTTAAACCAATCATATATTGATATTTTCCGTTTTGATATATTACCTCAGAAGTAACAAACCACTTTGTTCCATCTGCTAGTTTAACTACTTTATAACCCTCATTATTCATATAATTCTCCAATCTACCTCGTAGGTCCCCCAAATCCTGTTGCCGCACCAGCATTAGCAATTGTATTACCATCGGCTGCCATCATACTTGGATCATTCGTATATAAAGGAACAGTATAACCTTGTTCACTTAATTGTTTAACTTGATCCATTGTAAGATTACTAGTATCTACACCTGCGTATTGTCCCGTATCAGGATTAAAGAAATCCCCTGTATACACCTGACCCGCACTTGGATCAACGCTAGCACCATTAACCCCTGCGGAAGCATTATAAGCATCACTAAATATTTGTGATGGATCAACACTAGGATCATACATTTGAGTGGCTTGAACAACTTGCTCAGTTGAAACTGATTTAGCATCTACTGCTTGCATAGCCTGATTTATTGTATCTGAAACAGATTGTGTAAAATTTGATATATCGCCACCGTCTTGTGAAGCCGTATTTACAACCTCTTGAATAGATTGAGCTGAAACATCGCCACTAATTACAGCTGTTGCACCTATAACTACCAACACTACAGCCGCCATTACTATTTTTGACCAATGTTTTTTCCAAAAATCCTTAAAACGCTCCTTTAAATTTTGACTAGCCGATTCACTTTCTCCTGCTTGAGCTGATGCAGGTGGCATTTCGTCACCAGCTTGTAATGGATCAAATTCATCTTTTGACTTATCTTGTACTTCGTTATCTTTTACCCAAGATTCTTCCAATTCAGGATGTGCAGCAGCATAAGCCATGGCAGCCTCTAAATTTTCAAACATCGGATTATTTCCATCAGCATAAAGATGTACGGCAAAAGCACTAGGTTTGTTTTCTTCTACTTGTTGTTTTAGATTTTGCCCATCTTTCATTGCATCATTAGGAACCGGAATAATAACTTCTCTATCTTCTGTTTGCATCCTAGCCATAGTTTCTTCATATTTTGCGCGATAATTTTCATCATTTCTAAAATTATTATACAAATCAAGAACTTCATCACTGCTTAATCCACTAACGTCATACCCTTTTGTTGTAGCTGTATCTAAATAAGTAAAAAATTTATAAGCTTCGTTTAATGTTGCTTTCTTATTTACTTCATCAAGTCTAGTTTGACGAGCTAATTTATCTTGTTCAATTTTTTCTTGACGTAATTGTGCAGCTAAAACACTTTGAGTAGTTAAAAGCCGAGTTAATTCATTTTGCAATTCGGTTCTTTCATCAACAATAATACCTTCACTATTATCAGTAATTGCTTCAATATTTCCAAAAGCACTTCCCGCATTTCTTAATGCCTCTTGTCTTTCACCTTCTGCTGTTCTAATATTATTATTGTTGTCTCTAATTTCTGATAATCTTTGTCTTATATCCTCTTCTGCCTTCCTTCTTGCCGACATCAAATCCATACCTTGCCCTACATAATAGGCAATACGTTGTTCCAAGGTCATAAATACCCCTCCTGTCTGTGATTATTATAGCATATTTTAACCATTTGTCAATTTGATAAGGTATTTTTAATATAAAGGAATTACAAAAAAAATCATCTCTTCTCAAAGATGATTTTAAGTATCAATTATAATTTTAAATAAATATAAATAAATAACGATCCAACCCTGGCAAATCTTTTTCGACTTTAACCTTTGCTTCCTTAAAAAATTTTTTGGCAATTCTCGTAATATCTTCACCTTGATCTTTTCCAATTTCAAAGGCAATAATCGCTTTTTCGTTTATTCGTAAAGCCGCATTTTTTAATATTTTTGCATAAAATTCCAAACCATTTTCGCCAGCAAACAAGGCGATAGCTGGTTCATTATTTCTTACAATATCCTCAATCTCTTCATCAAATCTAATATATGGTGGATTACTAATAATCACATCGTATTTATCGATTACTCCATCAAGCATATCACTTTCAAAAAAATTAATTTGTGCTGAATTTAACGTAGCATTTATTCTTGCTGTTTCCAATGCTTTAATTGAAATATCCACCGCATCAACTTCTGCATCTAAAGACTTTTTTAAAGCAATTGCTATCGCGCCGCTACCAGTTCCAATATCTAATATTTTAACATCTCTATCAAAATATTCCTTAATATAATCTATTGTTTTTGAAACCAAAAGCTCAGTTTCAAACCTCGGTATTAGAACATCAGGATTAACCTTAATTGTATTACCATAAAAATTTACATTGCCTACAATATATTGTACAGGCAGTCCTTCTTCAAGCATTCTAATCCCATCTTCTAATTTCCCAGGGAAATATTTTTTCAGGTATTCAATATCCGTCATTATTCACCGCGTAACTTCCTGTTTTGGTCTTCAGTAATTAAGGCATTTATAATTTCGTCCAAATTACCTTCCATAACTCTGTCTAAATTCTTAGTTGTAAAGCCAATACGATGATCAGTTACTCTATTTTGTGGATAATTGTATGTTCTAATTTTTTCAGAACGATCGCCAGTTCCAATTTTACTGCGTCTTTCATTTCCAAGCTCTTCTTCTTTTTTACGAAGTTCTTCTTCATAAAGACGTGTTCTAAGCATTTGCATACACTTTTCTTTATTTTGAATTTGGCTGCGTTCATTTTGACAAGTAACCACTATTCCTGATGGCATATGTGTAATACGAACCGCGCTATCCGTTGTATTTACACATTGACCACCTGCACCTGTACTACGATAAACATCGATTCTTAAATCGCCTTGTTTAATTTCTACGTCTACTTCTTCAGCTTCTGGCATTACCACTACTGTAGCTGTTGAAGTATGTACACGTCCTTGCGTTTCCGTAACTGGAACTCTTTGAACACGATGCGCTCCACTTTCATATTTTAATTTAGAATAAACACTTGTTCCTTTAACCATAAACTCAACTAATGGAAAACCACCCATGTCAGAATGTTCTTCTGATAATACTTCTAAATTCCAGCCTTCTTTTTCAGCATATTTACTATACATACGGTATAAATCACCAGCAAATATGTTAGCCTCGTCACCACCGGC
Organism: uncultured bacterium; assembly: GCA_959020415.1. Classification (GTDB taxonomy): domain Bacteria; phylum Bacillota_I; class Bacilli_A; order RF39; family UBA660; genus Coprosoma. The sequence goes on from CAUERX010000018.1 coordinate 9,932, forward strand.
AGCGCCTCTAATTTCCACAATAACGTTCTTTTCATCATTAGGATCTTTTGGTAACAATATAACTTCTATTTTGGCTTCTAAATCAGCAATTTCACTATTTAACCTTTGAATTTCTTCCCTAGCAAACTCACCAAGTTCACTATCCTTAACTAATTCTTCCGCATCTTTTAAATCACTATTTAAAGACTTATATTCTTGATAAGTCTCATAGGCCTCCTTAAGTGAAGCCTGCTCCTTAGATAATTCCATTGTTTTTTTAATATCACTTAAAACTTCTGGTTTGCTTAATTCCAAAGTAAGCTCATTATATCTTTCTTCAATTACTTGTAATCTTTCTTTCATTTTATCACCTTTTAACCGTTTTCAATTATACTATATTTTACGTAGTGATGCAAATAAAAAGTACTAAGCCTAAGTAGATTTCATAATATAAAAGATTTTCTCATTATTATAGCATAAAAAAAGAATTAATCTTCTAATTCTTCTTCTGAAATAATTGTTAACTCTTCTTCATCCTCATCGTCATCTAAGTCTTCAATATCACCTTCATCAATATCATCTAAATCGTCTTCGATGATCTCTTCCTCAAGTTCCTCTTCTTCTAAAGTTTCCTCTAATTCATCTTCAATTTCTTCATCATCTAAAATAACTGTTACTGGATGATGATCACGCAAATCCCAATTTCCGTCGTCTAATAATACAAAATCCTTGTCAGTTGTTAAAGAGGTATAATAATCACCAATTTTATCTGCATATTCACTATCTGACATTTCTAATAATGAACAAATTTTCTTAAAAATAGTTGGGGTGTTTAAAGGGCTACCCTCTTCTTCCAAAATCATTCTAGTTAAATCTATATAAGAATATAATTCTAATTCCTCTTTAGGCATTCCATCTAATTTCATATACGTCCTCCTCTAAGTTAAGCTATTAATTCTTAGAACATTTTATATGTATTTTCACTAGCTGTCAATAGAATAATCTAAATTTAATTCAAAATCATCTATAAATGCATTATTTATCATTAAATTATATTTGATTTTTATACCATTTTCCAAAACTTTTAAATCTTTTGTCTCTGTTTCCACCAAAAGTTCGCCTTCTGGAATAATATATGTTCCTCTTATTTTTGAATTATGAAAAAAGCCCAATTTAATCTCATAATCTTTTTTTCTCAAAAGCCAAATTGTATCATCAAGAAAAATAGTTGTCGTTATCCCTTCATCATTATAAGTAATTTTATTATCTCTCATAATAGCTTTACCTTCATAAATATGACAATCATTACTTGATTTAAGCTCCAACTTTATACTTATTTTACTCATAAACTCACATCCGATGACAAAATTATATCATATTTGGTATTTTTTTCACTCATAATTTTCAATTTTTTTCCAATAATAAGTTTAGAAATGGAGTGATCGCATGAAAAAGCACAAAAAGCTCATAATTTTTCTAAGCATTATTCTCTTTTTTATCGCACTTTACTTTGGAATCTATTTATATGCGAGAATCACTCCGAAACTTGCGATTGATGGAGCCAACGGTTACTACTTATATGACGCCAATGGCGATTTGTATACTGGTACAGCTAGTGAAGATTGGATCAAGCTAAATGATATTTCCAAAAATCTCGTCAATGCCACCATCTCTGTTGAAGATAAAAACTTCTACAAACACCACGGTTTTGATTATTTAAGAATTGCCAAAGCTCTTTTTATCGTCGCTACCTCTGGAAGTAAATCCCAAGGCGCCTCCACTATCACCCAACAATATTCAAAAAACCTCTTTTTAGATTTTGATAAAACCTGGGAACGAAAAATTAAAGAAGCCTGGTTAACTATTAGACTAGAAACTCATTATAGTAAAGATGAAATCCTCGAAGGTTATCTAAACACAATTAATTATGGTGGTATCTTTGGTATTGAAAATGCTTCTCAATACTATTTTGGAAAAAGTGCTAAAAATCTAACTCTAGCTGAGGCTACTATTCTTGCTGGCATTCCTAAAAATCCTAGTGTTTACTCTCCCCTTATTAACGAAAAGAAAGCTAAAAGTAGACAAAAAGTCATCTTAGACTCTATGGTGAAAAATAAATATATTACCCAAAAAGAAGCTGATGAAGCTTATAGTACCAATCTTACTTATCAAAGTAACAAAGAACAAGACTCTCTTAAAATGATGCGTTATTATCAAGATGCTGTCATGGATGAATTAGAAAAAATTGATTCTATACCTGCTTCATTTCTCGATACTGGTGGTCTTAAAATATATACCAATCTAGATCCTAAGGCTCAAAAAATATTAGAAGAAAGCGCTAATAAAAACATAACTAACGACAAGATTGAACTGGCTGGCGTCGCCATGGATCCCGAAAATGGAAAAGTTCTAGCCCTCACTGGTGGACGAGATTATAATAAAAGCCAATATAATAGAGCGACAAAAGCTTCAAGACAAGTTGGCTCTACCATTAAACCATTCTTATATTACTCAGCCTTAGAAAACGGATTTACTGCATCGACAACCTTCACTAGTGAAAAAACCACCTTCACTTTTGGAAACAATAAAACATATGCACCAAAAAATTATGATGATAAATATCCAGACAAACCAATAAGCATGGCTGCTGCCATTGCTTATTCAGACAATATATATGCAGTTAAAACCCACTTATTCCTCGGCGAAAATAATTTAGCCAACATTTTAAAACGCGTCGGTATCAATAAAAAAGTTAGTGAACTTCCTTCACTAGCCTTAGGGGCCGAAGAAATAAACATGATGCAAATGATGCAAGGATATGCAGCTTTAGCCAATGAAGGATATAAAGTAAAGCCATACTTCATAAGTAAAGTAACAGATATGGAAGGTAACGTTCTTTATGAATACAAGCCAGATCCTGAAAATGTTTTAAATAAAAACACCGTTTATGTTTTAAACGAGCTACTAACAACTACTTCAGCTAAAGAATTTGTCGACTATAGCGTTCCAACTTGTTATAACATTTCTCCTAAAATGACTAAAAAATACGCTATTAAAAGTGGAACTACCGATACCGATAACCTAATCTTTGGGTATAACAAAGATCTCTTAGTTGGTCTTTGGACCGGTTATGATGATAACAGTCCTGTTGATAGTAAAGACAGCTCCAACATTAAAAACACTTGGGTTGATATTATGGAAGGTTATTTAAAAGATAAAAAAGATAACTGGTATAAAACACCAAATAATGTTGTTGGCGTCGCCATCGATCCTGTAAGCGGTAAAATTGCTACTAATGGCAATAAAGCAAAAGTTCTATATTATATAAAAGGAACTGAACCATCGAATAGTAAATATGCTCTAGACGATGCTGTCCCAACCGTTAAAACTGTGGAATAAAAAGATTCAAAAAACTGAATCTTTTTTACATGCTTTAAACAAATCAAGAATAAATTCTATAAAGGAGTTGTTATTATGTGCACTGCAGTATCTTTAATTTCCAAACAAAATGAAGTTCTCTTTGGGAGAACCATGGATTTTTCTCATGAATTAAATCCTGAAACCTATATCGTCCCCAAAGATTATGAATGGCAAAGTATTGCTTCTAATGAAAAATTCACAAACAAATATAAATTTATTGGCTCTGGCCAAAATATTGGTAAAATAATTTTTGCTGATGGAATGAACGAACAAGGTTTAGGTGTTGCCGTCTTATACTTTCCAGGATATTCTATGTTTAGTGAAGAAATAAAAACAAATAAAAAAAATATAGCTAACATTGAAGTTGTTAATTATTTATTAGGTAATTGCGCCAATACAAAAGAAGTAATTCAAACAATGCCAACTCTTGAAATAATTGGCATTCAAGATGAAATAACCAATAGTATTGCTCCATTACATTGGATTATATCCGATAAATATGGCCAAACAATAACCATTGAAAGAACAGCTAATGGAACTGAAATTATCAATAACCCAATAGGTGTTTTAGCAAACAATCCTAATTTTTTATGGCATCTCGCTAACTTAAATAATTACATGAACATTTCACCATATCAGCTTGAAGAAATAAATTGGAGTAATTTCCCATTAAAACCTTTTGGGCAAGGTGCTGGGGGAATTGGCATCCCTGGTGATTATACCTCTCCATCAAGATTCGTTCGAATCGCTTTTCAAAAAAACTTTTTAATGTTGCCTGACAACAAAAAACAAGCACCTCTTGCCTGCTTTGAATTAATGAAAACAGTTTCCATTCCTAAAGGAATCGTTATGACTAATAAAAACTCACCAGATTATACTCAATATACTGTATTTATGAATTTAAACACTGGTGACTATTATTTCAATAACTATTTAAATTCTAAAATTAAGCAATATAACATCAATAGTATTAATCCTTTTGAAGTAACCTCCTTAGGAAAAATAAAAGAATATTAAAACTTAAACCATATTAAAAAAGCATCTAAAAAATGCTTTTTTTTATACTCCCATTGTCATCGTCTCTGGCAAAGTAGAACCACCATCAATGACAATTCCCTGACCAGTAATATAACTAGCTCTATCACTAGCTAAAAATGCTACTAAATTGCCAAGTTCTTCTATTGTTCCAAGTCTTTTCATGGGAATAAAAGCAGCAATTCCTTTAACAACACTTTCCGGATCTAAACTATTACTCTCTTTAGCCATTCCCTCAACCATTGGTGTCATAATATAACCAGGTAAAATTGCATTAACTCTAATACCATTATCTACCAGTTCTGCCGCCAAACCTTTAGTAAACCCAATTAAAGCGGCTTTAGTCGTCGCATAAGCAACTTCTCCACTATCTGCAACCATTGGACCAGTTACGCTAGAAAGATTGACAATTGACCCACCATTCATATAAGGGATTGCTGCTTTTGTAACATTCCAAGTTCCCTTAATATTAATATCAAAATGAAAGACACGCATCTCATCAGTTGTCTTTAAAAATGTATTTAATCGGCATACTCCAGCGTTATTAACCACAATATCAATTTGACCAAATTTTTCAGTAATACATTTCATAACCTCATTAACCTTATTAACATCCCTAATATCGACTCTAAATCCACATACATTTTCTGTGTTCAAATCTTTTAAAGTATTTTCAAGAGAATCCGCTATATCTAATATTGCTACTTTTGCGCCTTCTTTTAAAAACACCTTAACTATTCCAAGTCCATTACCCATTGCCCCACCAGTTACAACTGCTACTTTACCTTTTAACTCCATCATATCACCTCTTTATTTTTAATAATTCTACTTCATCACCTGTTTTTAAATTAAAAGCATTTGCGTCATCAGTATCCAAATGCAGTCTTAAAGCTGCTGTATCTTGAACTTTTAAATAAACATTTTCTAAAATACCAGCTTTTTCTCCAGTAATCTTAATAGCCACTTTTGAAATCCCCTCAAGTCCATATTTCTTAATATCCGAAGTATTTATATGAACATGGCGATTAGCTAAAATCAAACCTTCATCTAAATTAACTTCACCTTTAGGTCCAACAACTGTAATTGGTAAACTTCCTTCTATTTCACCAGATGTTCTAATTGGTGGATTCACCTTTAATTTATAACAGTCCGTCCTTGATATTTCAACTTGGTTATAATCTCGTAAAGGCCCTACAATTCTAACATTTTCTATTTTTCTATCGCCATTTTTAATTGTAATTACACTAGTACTAGAAAATTGGCCAGGTTGATCAATGTCAACCATTTTTTCTAGTTTATCATTACCAAATAATCGCTCATAAATTTCTTTAGTTAAATGTGCATGCCTTACCGACACCCCGACTATTACTTTCATTATGTTCACCCCTTATATTCTTATTCTAATTCTAAAAAAACAATTCCATATCAATCCCTTTGGTTTTAAGATGACCCATAATATAAATTATATCATATTCCGTCATCTTATTAAATATATTTTTATAGAAAGGATGATTATATGAATAATAATTTTGTAAACCAAGGAACTTTTCCTGGAACACCAATATACACTGGTGGAACTCCTATTCCTAATCAAGAAACTGCACAGAATTTAGCAGGTGATATGGAATTTGAACAATCTTACATCGAAAACATTTTAAGATTAAATAGAGGAAAACAAGTAGAAATTTACGCTTCTTATCCTGACTCAACCGAATGGCGCGATCGTATCTTCAGCGGCATCATCGAAAGATCTGGCCGTGATCACGTTATTTTAAGCGATCCTAAAACTGGTGAATGGTATTTAATTTTAATGATTTATATTAACTATATAAAATTTAATGAACGCATAATTTCTAGTGCTGAATTTTACCCAAATAATTGAAATAAGTAAAAATGTCTGCTATAATGAACCATAGGTGGTAAACATGGAAATACTTATTATTGGAATCGCAATTATTATAATAATTTTTATTATCGGTGTAGCAATTGCTACAGCTTATAATAATTTTCAAGCATATATTATTAGAATTAACGAAGCAGAAGCTAACATTGATTCTATTTTAAGAAAAAGATTTGATCTTCTAAATAAATCAATTGATATTATTAAAGCCAACATCAAAACAGAAGAAGACGTTTTATCAATTATTGTAAAATTACGTTCTCGTAAACTTTCAAATTTTGATTTAGATAGACAATTATATGAAGGAATTAAAGAATTCAATAAATATAAAGAAAAATATCCTGAATTAAGACAAAGTGAAGTATTTACAAGAATTGATATATCCTTAAATGAATCTGAAGCTGAAATTGTTGCCTTTAGAAAATACTATAATGATATAATTACCGATTATAATAAAATGGTAAAATCTTTTCCTAGTAATATTATTGCCCTAATCTTTAAATTTAAATCAAAACTTTATTTTGATGGTAAAGATATGAGTGATGAAGATACTAAGGATTTTAAACTATAAAAACATATAAAAAAGGAAAGCAAAATTTACTTTTCTTTTTTATTAGTATTTTTTCTTTTTTCTTCTTACGGTGTTTAACAATCACATATAAAATTATTAAAAAACCTAAAGCAGTCCCTCCATAAAAAATATACTCTTCTTTAATTTGAAACTTATTTTCCTCCTTTTTCTCCTCATCTTCACCGACTTTAATAACATATTCTCCATCTTTAGTATATAAATAATTTTCTCTAGCGTATCTTGCTACATAGTCTTTATCTTGTAATTTAGTAATTTCCGTTTTAAGTTCCTTGGAATCGCCTTTTAAATCAGTAAGCTCCTGTTTAAGCTCTGCTTCCTCATGATGTAATTTATATAATTGAATAACTGTAGTGACCAATGTAAACGCAAGATACCCCACTGCTAAAATAACAATGGGGGTAAGTACCGTTAAACGTCTTTTGGCTGTTTTTGTAATTTGCTTTTTTGCCATGATATCACCACTATTCTAAAGTAAGTATATCATTTTTTAAAGCGTTTTACAATGAAATGCTCTAAGCAAAATCCAATAGTTAACATAAGTAAACAGTATGGATGAAATGCGGCATAATTTATTTTTCTCAAAATTATAAAATATAAAAGCACACCAAGCAAAACTATTAAAAAAGAACCAATTAATTTTATATATTTTTTATCATGGTAAATAATTTTATAGTTTATTCCTATAAAAACTGCGAAAAAGATACCATAGAAAAAAGAGAAAGTTAAAGTAATTATTTGTGTTTGTAAATCCATTATTTAAATAACTTGTTAAATACTCCGCTTTCTTTATTCTTTTTTCCATCTTCAGTATAGGTTAAACTATCAACTTTACCTTTTATTGAAACATTACCTTGATAAGTATCTAGTTTAATTATCTCTAATTCTTCACCTTTAATTATTAAATCACCCATCGTCGTTTCTAAATAAAACTCTTCTTCATCAAAACTGTCAATTTTTTTTACTCCAGTAATAATTATATTTTTTCGCTCATTAAGTGTAATTGCATGCGTTAATGAGGAAATAGTATCCATCTTGTCCATAATGTCCCTCCTACCTAATTATATGCACGAAAAAAAGACTTATTCGTCTTTTGTGTTATTATATTCTTCGATAATTGCTTCCTCGAACATCTTACGACATTCTGGAGTTATTGGGTGAGCAATATCGTGGTACTCCTCATTATTGGTTTTGCGACTAGGCATAGCAATAAATAATCCACCATCACCTTCTATAATTCTAATACCGTGAACTGCGAAACAATCGTCTAATACAACTGATGCAATCCCACGAATACGAGAATTCTCTTTTTCAATTTTTCGAACATTAACTGAAGTAATTTTCAAGCTAACCTCTCCCTTCTGGTACCTTTGTTTACAATTTCAGTATACAATAATTTCCATTAAAAGGCAAGGAAAAACCTTTAATTATCATAAATTTTGATAGTTTTTGTAATAATATCCGCATAAGAGAATGATTTTATAACGTGATTCTCGTTATTCAACTCCACTAAAAATACACAATTATATAAATTCTTAATAGTTGCCTTATAAGTTTCATACTTATTACGGCCTAAATTATATTTAATTGTTACCGATTTACCAAGATATCCGTTAAGGGCTTTACGGATAGAATTGTTATCACAAACACCCTTATCTAGGATATCCAACATACATTGTCCCTTTCGTAATAATTCCCCCTATACCGTCTTTACCATATCTAGTTCTTTCTAATATTGTTTTTAAATCAATATCCTTATTAATATCAGACAGGCTCATTTTAGACGCTACAATTGCAGGATCTAAAGCATGAATATTTACCCTTTTTGGACTAGAGGCAAAATTAGCCCCTGCCTTAATTAACTCTTCATAATATGAACCACAAGCACCCGCAATAATAATTAGTTTTTCATGACTACCCTCATATTCACGTGCTTTTCTAACTGCATCAACAAAATAGCCACTACTTTTATAAGCATCTAAATCATCCACACTGCCTTTTCGCTTATTATAAGCATCATGACCTGTAATAACCACTATATTCGGTTTATACTCGTCAAGCCACGCTTTAATATGCGAAGCTACATTTTCTTCTTTTTCATTAATCCCCATCGCCCAAATATTTATTTTTTTATAATAATCTAAGCATCTAGATAAATACTCCGCATCGCTATCGATATGTAAAATCTTACCAGGTAAATAAAAGTAATCACTTCGATCTAAATCAACTTTAGTATCTAAACGATCCAAAAAGTTTTTTTCACCTTCAATATCTTCATCATTATGTTTGCTTAAATCACTTAAATTAGAATCAGCAAGTAACCTAATATTAACACCTTTTAATTTAACACTATCCCCTTCAATTGATACTATTTTAAAAATCACATCATTCCCATAAGAATTACGGGTTACTAAGTCACCTATATTTAATTCCATAATATCACCCATGTAAGTATATGAATTTTATTAGTTCATTATCACAAAAAAAGATACATAAGTATCTATTTAATTATATATGGATCACTTTCTATACCAGAACCAATTAACTTAATATCTGATTTTAAATACAGTGATGGCTTAACATAAAAGGTATTCCCATAAACATGCATATTAGATAAAACAGAATAAGCACCAACTGACATAGCAATTGAAGTATAATTATAAAGCGGATCCATTGTCCAAAACGTATTATTTGAATAAAGAAAATTTTGTTTGTTACAATTTTGACTACATTGACCATTAGTGCAATAAGTTCCATCTAAGTAATTAATCAATAAATTTAAATTACATTCAGTATTTGCAGTAGCTTTAATATAATCATCAACATTTATCATTCCCACATTAGCTTTTCCAACACTGAAAAATGGTAATTTAAGCTGTTCAGCAATACTTTTACCAGAAACATTCCAATAAATAAATTTAACTTTATATTTATGATTATCAATTTAACTTTTTGCCTCTAAAAACTGGTGTAATACCATGTTTTTTATGAATTTTTTCCAATTCATCTATCTTATTAAAATGTAATTTCGGAACATATTTAGATAATGAGCCTATTTCTTTTTCTACTACACTCTCTATTTCTTTAACGGTTCCTTTCAATATATTTAAAGCTAGTCCATTATAGAAATTTTCTCCGACAGAAATAGATATTCCTTTACTTTTTAAATGCGAAGATACAATTTCAATTAACTTATCAGTATTATCAAAAAAAGGTAACACATATATATTTAAAACAATATCAAACTGTTCATCAAGCTTTAAATTTTTAATATCAGAGTTAATAAACTTTACACGACTACTAAATTCTTTTAATTTTAGTTTAGCCTGAGATAACATATTATCAGAAAAATCCACTAATACACATTTAGTGTTATCAAACTCTTTCAAAATTTTATAAGCCCATTCTCCTGTACCAGTACCCAACTCTAAAAAGGTAATTGTTTTATTTCTAGGAATATATTTTTTTATAATTTCCCACAATAAATCATCAGCCAATTTCCAATATAATTTTTTATTATTTTCATCATACGTTGTTGATATATTATTAAAATGTTCTAATATTATCTCTTTCTCACACATGATTCAACTCTTTCTCTTGACTCTAGAAATGATAATAATTCTGGTTTTTTATCTAAAATATAGTAAGATTGTGGAACTACAAAATTAGGAAATTGCTGTTGTAATTCATTCAATGAAACTTCTTCTATAGGAACGATTTCTTCTACTGGAATCGCATAACCAACATTATTATATAAATATTCCATCATACCGTTATAACTTCCGGGTTCTTCTTGTTCAGCAATCGATGCAATAGTATTTGCATTACCAATGATTGGTTCTCCAAATTTGATTTTAGCTACTATGCTTTTTTTTGTTTTAGAAATGTAAATATATGCTTCACTTGCTTCTTTTAAATATCTTGTTCTATATTCATAATGTTTTCTTCCTTCTAACATCGCATCATAATATTCTTCTCTTAAACTCATTAAAACACACTTTGGCTCTTCTTCAATAAATGACAATTGCCCTCTCATTTTCCTACTTCCTTTCTTTTACCAACATTTTTTGTTTATTTAAATCTATATTTGTTATTACAATATCTGCTATTTCTTCTGGAGATAAATGCTCAGTATCAATTACTATATAATTAAAACCACTATTTTGTAAAAAACTTTCCATTTTATCATATCCATCATCATACATTGCACAATTAGATAAATCTTTATCTTGATGATCACGATTATATATTCTGCTCATTCTAGCAGATACACTAGCTTTTAGTAAAACTGTTAAATCTGGTTCTCCACATAATTTTATTAATTCTTGATGAAGTGGTGTTGTTTCTTCATTACCATGCCAATAATAATTTGATACAAAATGCCTATCATAAATAACATCTTTACCAAGATTACATCTAGTTCCATACACCAACCCCAAACCATAAAACAATGTTAAAAGAGCTTCATCTTCAGTTTCATAAAGATTCCATTCCAAATCTTTTAATTGAGACTCATTTATATTTAAATTTTCAAACAAAAATTTAAATGGTTTATCAACATATTGATATCCTAATCTTTGGACTAAAATCTTTGAAATAGTTGTTTTTCCACTTCCGTCCATTCCTTCTATTGCAATTCTCATAAAATTAACCCCCCTATATAATTTTAATACAATTTTAAATCCCATCTTAAATTCTCATCTGAATTTTCATTATCCTCATATACCATTTCATTTATTTCTTTTTTATTAAATACTTCTAATAATTTATCAAAATCATCAGCTAACTTTTTGTTTTTTAGTTCCTCTTCATTTATCCAATATACTTTTCCTTCCGAAGTTTCTGAAATAACATCTCCCTCATAATTATCTGATGTAAACAAAATAATCAACTGTCTCTCTTTTGATTGCTTATCATACCAATCTTTCACTCCACATATTCTAACAGTTTTTAATTTTAAACCTGTTTCTTCATATACTTCTCTTTTAATTGAAGGCACTATACTTTCACCAAGTTCTACTTTTCCTCCCGGAAAAGCAATTCCTTGCCAACTTTTTACTCTTTCTTGAACTAACACTTCTTTTGTTTCAGGATTCATTATTTTGCACATATTCATCAATTTTACGCTTTCCATTTTTCACTCCTTCTATATTTTAATATTAAAAAAGAGGGCCTTAAAAAAGGGCCTCCTCCTCCAAAATTAAAATAAATTTACAATCTAATAAATCGCATTTATTCTAACATTCCTAATTAATAATGTCAATACTACTCTCAATTCATATTTTAAATCAAATCATTCAATAATAAAAAGAACATTGAATATTTTATACTAAATTACTATCAATGTTCTTATTTATTCTTTAATAAATCTTCGTAATTATCAAAAAATCTACGTATATCAATATTATACCTTTGACTAATCAAAAATAAAGTTTCTAATGATACTCCTTTATCAACTGAAGGACTTTCAAGTTGAGAAATAAAGCTCATACTTAAACCAGTATCTTCGACTAATTGTTCTTGTGTACCAATATTAAATTCCTTACTAATTTTAACTAAATTATGACCAATTAATGTGTATAATTCGCTTGAACTTCTCATCTCATTCCTCCTATTACTATTAATCAATCACAAACACTCGAAAAACCTTGTATTATAAGGCTTTTTAACATCATTAGATTTTTGGGTATATCCTTTGTTCTCCCCCCCCTATTGTCAACCATTTAAGCCAAAATTCATCAAAAAAAGCAACACTAGTTGCTTATATTTTCAAATGCTTTCTAACTGCTCTCCATGAACCAAACATACCTACAACAATACCAATTCCTAATAACAACAATGAAGTAGTATAAACAAATGGTGTTGGTGGTATTAATTTAATAAATGGTGAGAATAATTGACCATTAAAACTTTGATAAAGTGATATATATCCATATATCGTCATAATAATTGGAATAATTGAACCTAAAGCTCCTAATAATAAACCTTCAATAATAAATGGTATTCTAATATTTAAATTAGAAGCTCCAATTAAACGCATAATACTAATTTCCCTTTGCCTTGAAGAAATAGTTATTTTAATTGTATTTGAAATTAAGAACGCCGTAACTAATATCAAAGCAACTACTGAAATTAAACATACTTTGTGAACGACATCGAAAACAGATACTAACTGTTCCACCATACCTTCTCCATATTTAACTAAAGTTACTCCATCAATCTTTTTAATTTCCTTAGCTACATCATCAATATCATTTATATCCTCAACCTTAACTTGGAAAGTATTTTGGATTGGATTTTCTTCATCACTCCAATTTTTCATGATACTTTCAAATACGTCAGATGAATCCATCATATCTTTAGTAATGTCAGTTTTTGAAATAAATTCGTATTTTTCAACATTATCGATAACACTAATTTTATCTTTAACACCATCAATTTGATCATCTTTAAGATCATTGTCTAAAAATGCAACGATTGTTACGTCCTTTTCAACTAAATTAGTAAAATTATCCACATTATAAGATAAAATAATTGAAACAGCCACGACGATTAATGTTATTGTTATACAAGAAATAGATGCTAAAGACAAGGAAAAGTTTCTAAATACACCTTTAAAGGCATCTCTAATATTTCGACCTATAATTCTAAATGTCTTCATTATCTATACGTCCCTTCTTCATAATCTTTTAACAGCCTTCCAGAATCTAACACAATAACACGTCTATTCATTTCCTTAACAATATCAATACTATGCGTAACCATAATAATTGTCGTCCCTAATTTATTAATTTCCTCCAGAACTTTCATAATTTCCATACTAGTTGATGGGTCCAAATTACCAGTAGGCTCATCACAAATTAATAATTTAGGTCCATTAACAATTGCTCTTGCAATTGCTACACGTTGCTGTTCACCACCAGAAAGTTGTGCTGGATAACTTTTAATCTTATGTTTCAAACCAACAAGTTCTAACACCTTAATAACTTTCGAATGAATTTCCTCTTTAGGAATTCCAAATATTTCTAAAGCAAACGCTACATTTTCATAAACTGTTGATTTAGGAAGTAATTTATAATCTTGAAAAACAACTCCTATTTTTCTTCTTATTTTATAAACCTTACCATTTCGAAGTTTCCCAACGTCAACTCCACCAACAACAATTTGACCACTAGTTGGTTTTTCTTCACGGTAAAGCATCTTAATAAGGGTACTTTTCCCACAACCAGTTGATCCAATAATAAATACAAATTCACCTTTTTTTATCGACAAATTTAAATCCTGAATTGCAGTTACCCCTGTCTTATATGTCTTTTTGACATTTACTAATCTAATTAAATCCATAATTCATCCTACTTTCTAATACTCGCCCTTCACCTCATAAGTATCCGTTACAATAAAGAAAGCATCTTTATCGATTCGTAAAATACCCTCTTTAAGTAAGAAATATTCCTTTGTCGGTACTGTACAAAGAAGTAAATACTTATGGCTATCTGCAAAACCACCTTTACTATCAATAATTGTTACACCATGATGTAATTGATTTAAAATATATTGTTTAATTTCTTTCTCCTTAGTTGTTATAATCTGAAAACTCTTATATTCGTTAACGCCAAGCATAACTTTATCAGTAATAGTACTGATAATTGCTAAAGAAATAACCGAATAGATAAATGATTGCCATCCAAAGATAAAAATACCAAATGTTACAATTATGCCTTCGACATAAAGTGTTGATTGTCCAACTGATTTTTTGGCATATTTAGATACTATTTGTTTTAAAACATCCGTCCCCCCAGTTGTATACCCACCTTTAAAAACCATTCCTGTCCCAAATCCATATAAAACGGCTCCTGTTAAAGCAATAATTACCGGTTCTGTTTGACCTAAATCAATATAAGAGGGTATAAACGAAGTTATTTCTACTAATACCGGATATAAAATAGCACCAACAATTGTATAGCTAGTGACCTCTTTACCTAAATAAACTAAACTAGCAACAATAAGTAATAAATTAGCCACTAAAATTATATAAGCTGGATTAATACTAAAAATCGCATTTAAAATAACTGAAATTCCGCTGACACCAAAAACCATATCACTAGGTAAAATGAATATATTAAAAGCTAACGCTTGTAATATAACCCCTAGAATAAATATCGTATAGCGTTTTAAACGATCACTATTATAAATTTCTTGAACAATTTTATTGTCATCGAACACATTTTTAAAAAACATATTATTTCCCCTTTAGATAAGCATTTATAAATTTATCAATATCACCATCTAGTACCTTATTAACATTAACATCTTCTGCATTAGTAATATGGTCCTTTACCAAAGTATATGGACACATAACATAACTTCTAATCTGTGAACCAAAATTTATTTCTTTTTGTTCACCTTTCAATTTTTGCAATTCTGCTTCTTGATTTTCTTTTTCTAATTTTTGAAGTTTACTTTTAAGTATTTGCATACATCTTTCTTTATTCTGAAGTTGACTACGCTCATTTTGACATGTCACAACAATTTTCGAAGGTAAATGTGTAATTCTAACTGCACTATCAGTCGTATTAACACCTTGCCCTCCTGCACCTGTACTACGATAAACATCAATTCTTAAATCCTTATCGTTTATCTGAACATCAACCGAATCATCGACAAATGGTGTAACCTCAACCGACGCAAAGGACGTATGACGACGCGCATTACTATCAAATGGCGAAATTCGGACTAACCTATGAATCCCCTTTTCGCCTTGTAAATAGCCATAAGCATTATGACCCTTCACAATAACTGAAATTCCTTTTATTCCAACTTCATTTCCTGGAAGTTCATCGATAATTTCTATTTTATAGCCTTTTTTTTCACACCATCTAGTATACATTCTATAAAGCATATTTGCCCAATCACAAGCTTCAGTCCCCCCTGCACCAGCATGGATTTCTAAAACCGCATCGTTAGAATCATATTCACCATTTAAAAGAATCTGTAACTCAAGTTCCTCTAAATTCTCGCTAATTAAATTCATTTCTTCTGCCGCAAACATCATTGCCTCATCATCTTCGCTAGCCACTTTTAATGATTCACAGTGAAATTCAATTTCCGATTTTAATTCGTTTGTCTTTTCTAACAAATTTTTTAAATCGTTAAACTCAGAAATAACTATTTCACTCTGGCGTTTATCATTCCAAAAGTCAGGCTTTTCCATTATCTCTTGTAACTCATTCACACGTTTTCTTTTTTCATCTGAGTCAAAGTGACCTCCATAAATCATTGATGCGAGTTAGATAAGTTTCATAAGTATTAATTAATTCTTTTATTTCCATTAACTTACCTCCTATCATGTATTACCATTATAACATTTTATCCGTTATTTTACCACCATGAAAATTATATTTCATAAATTTTCCATAATTAAAACATATGCTGAAAAACATATGCTATTTATTAATATAATTATTCTTTATTTTCATTCAATTTTTTTAAAATAAAGTACTTACACTCATGAGCACAATTATCTTTAATATATTTTTCTACCATATTAATATCGTTAATTGGTTTAAATAATTTGTTTTCTTTTTCACAAAAACCCTTTAATCTTAACTTACCATAAGACCAATCACCTAAAATATAATCATATGGTTCAAAATAATCAGTAAATTTACTCACGGTTTCATTAAAATCAAAGCCATCTTTATAGTCTTTAATAAGCTTGTATTCTCTATCATTAAAAACATATTTTTTCATATTATCACCAACTACATTATAACATTTATTCATAAAAATTAAAATAATTATTCATCTTCTTCAGTAGGAACTACTACTGATGGCGTATTTTGATTAAGTCCATTTGCATAATATTTTGGAACCGTTCCTGTAACTATTTTCAAAGCTACTGGTACTTTAGACTCTACTTCAATTGATTTATCATAAAATGGTAAAATAACTTTTTCACTTATTTTTAAATTAACATAAACTTGAATTAAAGCATTATTTATTCCATAATTTTTAACTTCAGTTGAAATATTACTTGTTGCATCACCTACTAAACTTATTTTAACAGGAATTTTAGGCCCGATGTTCGCTAACACAGGATTCCCAATTAAAACTCCTGTACTAACTTCATATATAATTCCTTTTTCTAATTTCTTTTTATCATAATCCACTAAAACACTATCAGAAAACTCCAACGCGTCAATATCACCTTTTTCAATATTTCGTAAGTTAATTTGAACACTATTAGTTGTTTCTGTTAAAAATTTATTAACTAATGCCGTATTAAAATCAATGGATTTAATCTCACCAGAGTCATCTTTAGTAATTTCAAAAAGTTCATCGTCACTGACTTTCTCCGTAATATGTTTAGAAATAGCTTTATTTATGATTATGCTTGACAACTTTTTAGCCTCTAAAGAAGCATAATCCATAATAATCGGCGATGCCTTAACATTTATATATTTAAAAGTTAAAACAACAAATATCACAATAAAAATTAAACTTATAATTAACAAGTTTAGACGACTTATCTTTTTAAATTTAAATGTCTTCTTTAATCTAATTCTTTTCATCTTAACTAATTATATGCATATATTTAAAGCTAAAGTCCATAATAAAAATGGTGATACTATGAAAATCAAAGATATAATGTCTAGAAAGTTAATTACATGTGAAATAGATGATAACGTTCTTTTTGTTTGTAATTTAATGAAAACCTATGATGTTGGATTTATATTAATAATGAATAAAAATAAATTATATGGCGTCATTACCGATCGTGATTTAATTTGCGATTTAGCAGACAGTAAAGCCCCTATTAAACAATTTGGAAATACAAATATCGTCAATATCGACGAAAATAATGAAATAAAAGATGCTTTAAATTTAATGAAAATTAATAAAATTAAAAGGTTAATCGTAACAAGGCAAAACAAAATAACCGGAGTTATATCTTTATCGGACACGTATAATAGTGATGTGGATAGCGAAACTATTTTAGAAACAATTAAAGCAATATTTGCCATAAACCGTAATAACGGCTATTACGATACTGATGCTAATGATTTTATTTTATAAAAAAGGTGATATTTCTATCACCTTTTTCGATACTTAAATTTATATGTTACTTCTATTTTGTATTCCTCTAATGTTGAAAATTCTGGAACTGTCATTCCTATTTCAGACACAAATTTATCTTTTGTAACTGGACTATCTAAAACTTTAGCCGATAAAATTTCATATACATAACGAAAACGCGTCATCGTTTTCTTTTCTTCGGTTCGATAAGAAGAATTCGATGGAGTCAAACTACTTTCTGAATCCCAAGAACTATATTCTGACTCAGACATTAATTCATCATCACGGTATCCATATATTGTGGATGGTTGGAATGAACTATAGCTGCTATATCGTCTCTTAGTTCCATTATACCAACGCCATTCTTTATCACGATACTGATACATATCGGCTGATTTAGACTCACGCATATTATATTTAGTTTCATCTACATCATCTGGCGCTGTATAATTTTGATTATTAGCATATATCTTTTTGCCATCTTTTTCATAATAATATTGATATCCTGTTGTCTTTTTAATTTCCCTATAAGGTTTTTCCTCTGGATAGGTTAATGAATAATCAGACCATTCTGTATATTTTGCTGTATCTTCATCTTTATAAGCAAATCCTGCTGGTTGTTCAGAAGAAAAGGCGGAGTAATTACCAACTATATCATACCATTTCCATCCTTTATCTTTATAACGATAATAATAAACTTCATCCTTTTGTACTTCAACAATATTTCCTTCTTCGGGCACTAGTGGCATTCCTGCATCATTTTCGTCCGCTGGTAACTTAACTCCATATTTAGATTTTTCTTTACTTAATTCCTCTTTATCATAATACTTAGACCAATCTGTTAAAACAATTTGCCTTTCATAATAATTATAATAAGGTATTACATCAACAATCGGTTTGTTATTAGGATAATAAGTTAACTCTCCACTCCATTTGCCATAACGACTATCAGTTGTACAAACATTGCAATTAGTTAAATTTAAAGTATATATATATTCGTTTTTATATTTAGTTGTTTTAACACTTCCTGAACATATCATATTATTAGTTCGAAGATCACTTAAATACTTACCACTATATAATTTATCAATTGATATTGTAACATCTTCACCTTCAACAGTTGGAACTTTACCTTTATCTTTCAAATACTCTAAAGTCGCTGTTTTTACTTCTTCATATACCTTATTACAATTACTGTTTTGAACAGCAGTATAAATAATAAAACCAATTAATACCAACGGTAAAATCGTTCCAATAATAAAGAAAATATTTAAAATAGCTTTCTTACTTTCAAAATTATGATCAATCGGATTCCCCTGATTGTCAACATAACTAGCTCTCTTCATATAAACGCTCCTTTATATTAACATTTTAACATACTTTAATAAAAATTAATAGATAAATTGACACCAAAAAAACCAACATATTTATTTTACTAATAGGTTATAAGAAGAGAAGTAAAATATACGTTGGTAATTGGAGTTTTATAAACTCCAATAGAGTAACTACCTATATAATTACTCTCTTTGGAATTTATAAATTATCCAGTTTCATATGAATTAGTTGGCTTGTTACCTGTTACTATTCCTGATTTATAGGTATAAGTTCCAACTTTATCCAAACTAATTCCACCATCTTTTAAAGCCGTGTTGGCAGTGACTGTTCCACCACTTAAAGTAAGTTTGCCAATGATTCTTATTCCACCACCACTACCGTTCGGAACTTTATTGTTACTGATTGTTCCGCCCGTAATCGTGCAAGTTCCCCTGCACATTAATCCACCACCATAAGTTGTTGACGTATTTTCAGAAATTGTTCCACCAGCAATGATTACGGTTCCAAAAGAATCAATTCCACCACCACTATAAGTATTTGCTTGGTTTTTACTAATTAAGCCTTTAATCAAATTAATTGTCGTATTAGCGCCTCCATAAATGCCTCCTCCGTTTTCTGTTGCTATATTATTATTTATATTACTGTCATTTATTTTAACAACTCCGCAAACATTATCAAAGCAACCCACATAAACGCCTCCTCCCAATGTTGTAGCCTTATTAGCAGAAATTGTCACGTTATTAAGGTTTAATGTTCCAATATTAAATATTCCGCCACCAGCCGTTGTCAGTGCTGAATTATTACTAATCGTTCCACCTGTAATCGTACATTGATTTCTATTAAAAATTGCTCCTCCATTAATCTGGGCTTCGTTTTCGGTAATGTTAGAATTTTTAATATCAAGTGTCCCTAAATTATAAATAGCTCCTCCGTTATTCAGAATTGCTTTATTATAACTCATCTGTGCATTTTCAATAACAACGTCCCCTCCGGTTGCATACATCACACCGCCAGTATTTGCTGTGTTATTTTTAAATGTTCCGCCTGCAATAATAACGCCTTTATCTACCGCCATAGCTCCACCAATCTCAGCTGTATTATTACTAAACATTCCTCCATTAATCGTAATATTTGAACCATTAACTGCTCCTCCATAGAGAGCCGTATTATTAAAAAATGTTCCATTATTTATAATAAATCTACCAGAATCATCAGGTGAGGAATTAACACCTCCGCCCCAAGATGCATAATTGTTAATTACACTACCACCATTTATTGTAACTGTTCCTTGTCTTCTTATAATAGCTGCCGCGACATTATCTTTTTCCTCATTTTGACTGTCAGAAACATTTCGGCAGTTTTTAATCGTTGCGCCCTCTTCCATAAATAAACCAACACTATTTTCTCTTACAATAATAGCTGCATAATTTGCATCAACATTATTACCATCAATAATTATATTTTTGAGGTTTAAAGTTCCTGCTATTTGATTTATTACATAACTCGTTAAAGTGCTTCCTCTTATAACTGAATTAATAGCACCCGAAGTACTATAACTTTGTAGGGTAATTGATTTATTAGCATTCATATTAGTGGTAGTAGATTGCACTATATTATTCATAACCTTTATATCAGCAGTAGTATTAGCTACATCATAAGCTTTTTGAATTGTAGCATATGGCTTATTAATTGTTCCATATCCTGTTGTATCATTTCCTGATGATGATACATATAAGTCATTTCTTACTACACTATATG
>CAUERX010000019.1 GCA_959020415.1 uncultured bacterium
TTTGATAAATAAAATCTAGTATGTTTTATTTACACACTAGATTATACACGGTCTAAAAGAACAAATTTTATAAAAATCGTGTTTTTAGCATTCTACTATTGACAGTGCTAACATATAATGTTATAATGAAGTAGCATTCATAAAGACGGAGTGCCAAAAAGTGCCATAAAACTCTAAATAAAGAGGTGGAAAGATGATTACTCAAAGACAAGAAGAATTACTTAAGCTAATTGTAGAAAGTTATATTAAAACGGCTAAACCTGTTGGTTCCAAAGCCTTGTGTGACATAATGAATTGTTCAAGTGCTACTATCAGAAATGAAATGGCGTTTCTTGAAGATCATGGTTTATTAGAAAAAACCCATACATCGTCAGGCCGAATTCCAAGCGATAAAGGTTATCGATATTATGTTGATAACATAATGAGCCCAAAAGAATTAACTGGCGAAGACATGCTTAAATTACAGACGATTTTTAAAAACAATTCCTTAGTCTTAAGCGATGCTATTGTTAAAAGTATGGAAATAGTTTCTGAACTTACAAACTATACCGCCATCGTTTTAGGCGAGTCATCAGCTGATAATAAAGTCGCCAAAGTTGAAGTAGTGCCAACTGCTGAAAACCGTTTAACTGCTTTAGTTATTACTGATAAAGGCCATGTAGAAAATCGGAATGTTGTCTTAGAAGAAAGAGTAAGTATAGATGAAATAAAACAAACTGTTGATATAATTAACAAATTAATCGTTGGTATTCCACTGTCTGAAGTTAGTAAAGTATTAGAGTTTGAAGTAAAACCAGTTATTGATAAATATGTGAAGCAGCACGAAGCTCTTTATAATGCCTTCTATAACGCCTTTAGTGATTTCGCACCGAAACCGGATATTAAAATGCATGGAACTACTAAATTACTTAGTGAACCAGAATTTAATGATGTCTCAAAAATGCGTGAATTACTAAATAAATTTGAAGATCAAGACTTAATCAAAAATATTAAATCTGATGATGATGGCGTAAGTATTTATATTGGTAGTGAAAATATGATTGACGATGATATTTCCATTATTAAAACGTATTATACAAAAGATGGCGTTGAAGGAACAATTGCTTTAGTCGGTCCTAAAAGAATGGAATATGGCCGCGCTGGTGCATTACTAAATTATATTAAAGAAAACATAGGAAAAAATTAAAAGAGGTGAAGAAATGAAAGGCGAAGAAAAGAAAAAACACCCCAAAGAAGAAAAACATAAAAATAAAAAAGATAAATGTGAATGTCACGGCAAAGAGGAATGCAAATGCCAAGAACAACACGAAGAGCAAAAAATTAAAGATCTAGAAGAAGCTTTACTTCGTAAAGATGCTGACATGATAAATTATCGTAAGCGTAAAGATGAAGAAGTTACAAAAATGCTTATGTATTCAAAGGAAGATATTGCGAAAGATTTACTTCCAATTGTCGACAACTTTGAAAGAGCTATTAACCTAGATGACGATAATTTAGATGATGAATTGTCAAAATTCTTAGAAGGATTTAAAATGATCTATTGCCATCTGACTGAAATTTTAAACAAATACGAAATAAAAGCAATCGATGGTGCTAATAAAGCATTCGATCCGAATTATCACCAAGGCGTACTTACTGAAAAAGTTGAAGGTATGGAGCCAGGTGTAGTAATTGAAGTTTTACAAAAAGGTTACTTATTAAAAGATAAAGTTATTAGACACGCTATGGTAAAAGTTAGCGAATAAAAGAAAGGAATGATAATATATGAGTAAAATAATAGGTATTGACTTAGGAACAACAAATAGTTGTGTGTGTGTGTACGAAGGTGGCGAAGCAAAAGTAATCGCCAATGCTGAAGGTTCAAGAACAACCCCTTCAGTAGTTGCTTTCAAAAATGGAGAAATCATTGTTGGAACTGCTGCCAAAAACCAAATGGTAACTAACCCGGAAACAATTTCTTCTATAAAAAGACTAATGGGAACAAAAGAAACTGTTAAGGCTAATGGAAAAGAATATACTCCAGAAGAAATTAGTGCTATGATCTTAGGCGACTTAAAGAAAACTGCTGAAAGTTATTTAGGTGAAACAGTTACAAAAGCTGTTATAACAGTTCCGGCTTACTTTAACGACGCTGAAAGACAAGCAACTAAAAATGCTGGTAAAATTGCTGGCTTAGAAGTTGAAAGAATTATCAACGAGCCAACTGCTGCCGCTTTAGCATACGGTCTTGACAAGCAAGATAAAACAGAACAAATTTTAGTTTACGATTTAGGTGGTGGAACCTTCGACGTTTCAATTCTTGAAATCGGTGATGGTGTATTTGAAGTTAAATCAACTAGTGGTAATAATCGTTTAGGCGGGGATGACTTTGACCAAAGAATCATTGATTATTTAGTTGAAGAATTTAAAAAACAAAATGCTATTGACTTAACTAAAGATAAAATGGCAATGCAAAGATTAAAAGATGCCGCTGAAAAAGCTAAAAAAGATTTAAGTGGTGTTACAACTACTAACATCTCATTACCATTCTTATCACAAGGTTCAGATGGACCACTTCATTTAGAATTATCTTTAACTAGAGCTAAGTTTGAAGAATTAACAGATGATTTATTAGAATCAACATTAGAGCCAATTAGAAAATCATTAAAAGATGCTAATTTGTCTAAAAATGATATTGATAAAGTTCTATTAGTAGGTGGATCAACTCGTATGCCAAAAGTAGCTGAGTTAATCAAAAAAGAATTGGGAAAAGAACCAAGTAAAAACGTTAATCCAGACGAAGTAGTTGCTATGGGAGCTGCTATCCAAGGAGGCGTTCTAGTTGGTGACGTTAATGATATCGTATTGTTAGACGTAACCCCACTTTCACTTGGCATTGAAACATTAGGTGGCGTATGTACCGTTTTAATTCCAAGAAATACTACTATTCCAACAAGTAAATCACAAGTATTCTCAACCGCCGCTGATAATCAACCTGCTGTTGACATTCATGTTCTTCAAGGTGAAAGACCAATGGCTGCTGACAACAAAACATTGGGTAATTTCCAATTAACTGGTATCCCAAGTGCTCCAAGAGGTGTTCCACAAATCGAAGTTACATTTGATATCGACGCCAATGGTATTGTTAATGTAACTGCTAAAGATAAAGGAACCGGTAAAGCTCAATCAATTACTATTACCTCAGGTGGTGCATTATCAGATGAAGACATCGACAAAATGGTTAAAGAAGCAGAAGAAAATAAAGCTGCCGATGAAAAACGTAAAGAAGCAGCTGACGCTAAAAATGAAGCTGAACAAACAATTTTCTTAGCTGAAAAATCAATTAAAGAATTAGGCGACAAAGCTGATAAAAAAGAAAAATCTAAAGCTGAAGATCAAATCAAAGATTTAAGAAAAGCTTTAGAAAAAGATGATGTCGAAGATATTAAAAAGAAAACTGAAGCATTAAGTGAAACAGCCATGGCTTTAGGTGCAAAATTATATGAAGAAGCAGCTAAACAAAATGAGGCTCAAGCTAATGATAAATCTGAACAAACCGAAAAAACAGACGATAAAAAAGATGATAACGTTAAAGACGCCGAATATGAAGAAAAATAATTAAATGATAGGTTCTAGTATTCTAGAACCTTATCATTGTATAAGGAGATGCTATGAATGATAAAGCTAGAAATGAGATCGATGATAAATACAAATGGGATTTAACTGATTTCTATAAAACTGATGAAGAATTTTATCAAGATTGTGAAGACGTTATCAAAATTATTGATGAGCTTGCTAAATATAAAGGTAAGGTAACCCAAAATGGTCAAAGCCTTTACGAATTTTTAACTGAGACAGAAGAATTTTATGCAAGATTAAATACCATCGATGTTTATGGACACTGGCTTCGTTATACAATCGATATGACCGATAATGATGCTCAAAAAATAAAGTTAAAGGCGGATAGTATGTTTAAATATTATCGTGAAAAATTATCTTTTATTGAAAATGAATTGTATAAAGCCGATTTAAATAAACTTCAAAAAAGGGAGCCAAGATTGAGACTCTATAAACGTTTTTTAGATAGCTTTATTAAAGGTAAAAAACATCGTTTAAGTGATAAAGAAGAAAACATTATTTCCAAAACTCAAAATATTACCAATCAAGCATTTTCTATTTATAATAATATCACCGTTGCTGATGCCAAGTTTGGTACTATTGACATAAATGGAGAAGAGATACAATTAAACAGAACTAATTATCAAAAATTCATCAAGCATGAAAATAGAGATATTAGGAGAAAAGCCTATCAAACAAGAAATCAATTTTACAAAGATTATAAGAATTCCATTTGTAATACTTTCCAAATGAGTGTTAATAAAGTAGTCTTTGATAGTACCATTCATAAATTTAATTCGCCATTGGAACAATTTCTATTTGAACAAGAATTATCCGCAGCCGCATTTGACGCATTAATGAGTTTTATTCCTGATCAAAACGGATTGCTAAAACGATTTGAAGAAGTTAAAAGAAAACTGTTAAAATTAGATAAACTACATGATTATGATTTAGAAATAGAGCCAAAATTAAATATTCCAAATAGCATAAAATATGATAGAGCTATTGCAATTATCCAAGAAGCCTTAAAAATATTCGGGGATGATTATGCTCATAATCTAACTAAAATGTTAAATAATCATTTAATTGATGTTTATCCAAATAAAGGTAAAAGGACTAATGGTTATGAAATTTCTAGCTATAAACAAATGCCAAGAGTATTATATAATTATCACGAAAGTATAAGTGACGTTTATAATTTAGCTCACGAGATTGGTCATGCCATGCATGCATACTATACTAATAAGAATCAACCGTATTTATATTATGATAATAAGCATTTACAGGCAGAAACCGCCTCACTTACTAATGAGGTTGTCTTAACTGATTATTTAATTAAACAAGCAAAAACAAAAGATGAAAAAATATATTATTTAATTAGCCATTTAGATCAAGTTACTCTCTATTTCTTTATAACTGGTATTTGTGCTAAACAAGAACATCAATTTTATCAAAGAGCCTTAGAAAATAATCCGATGACGGCTGATGAAATGTGCCAAAGTTATTATGACTTATTTAAAGCTCAGTATGAAAGTAGTAATAGAGTTATTGAAGAAGAAGTAAAATATACATGGATGTTACGTTACCAATATCATACCCCATACTATTTTGCGCAATATGCTTTAGCTATGTCTGCTGCTTTAGCCGCAGGCTATAACATCATTAACCAAAAACCGGGATTTAAGGAAAAGTATCTTGATTTCCTAGCTAGCGGTGATAGTATCCCAACAAGAGAATTATATAAAAATTTGGACATCGATTTAGAAAATTTTAAAACTTATGAAGACGTCTTAAAATATATTGAAGAAAAAGTAAGTTTACTAGAAGAACTTATAAAGTAACATCAAAAAGAGAGGTGATAAAATGAAAAAAGATTATTATGAGATCCTAGGAGTTGATAAAAGTGCTAGTCAGGCTGAAATAAAAAGTGCCTTTCGTAAACTAGCTAAAAAATATCACCCTGACGTTTCTAAAGAACCAGATGCTGAAGAAAAATTTAAAGAAGCTCAAGAAGCTTATGCCGTTTTATCCGATGAAGGTAAACGTAAACAATATGACCAATTTGGTCATGCCGCTTTCGAAAACAATGGAGCTGGCGGTTATGATTTCTCTGACTTTGATTTTTCCGATATTTTCAGTGAATTATTCGGTCAAAATTTCAGTGGCGGATTTAGTAATTTTGGCTTTGGTGACTTTGGAGGCTTTGGTGGCCGTAGTTCTTCTAGAGCTACGAAGGGCGCTGATAAAATTGTCCGCGTTGACTTAGAATTTGATGAAGCCGTTTTTGGTACCGACAAAAGCATAACTTTAAATTTAAATGAAACTTGTGATGAATGTCATGGAGCCGGCGGTTTTGATATCAAAACTTGTGATCGATGCCACGGTTCAGGAACAATTACTATGAAACAACAAACTATTATTGGAAGCTTTATGACTCAAACTACTTGTGATAAATGTAATGGTAAAGGTGAGACCTATGCTAAAGAATGCACTCACTGCCATGGAAATGGTACTGTTAGAAAAGAAAAAGAAATAGAAGTTAAAATACCTGCTGGCGTTGACACCGGTAACCAGCTTCGTATTAAAGGCAAAGGTGAAGCCGGTAGTAATGGTGGGCCTAATGGAGATATATATATAGAATTTTATGTTAAAAAACATCCGATTTTTGAAAGAGAAGGTAATGACATATATCTAGAACTCCCAATTACCGTAGCTGAGGCCGCCTTAGGCTGTAAGAAAAAAGTCCCAACCTTATACGGAAATATAACTTTAACCATACCATCTGGTAGTGAATCAAATGATAAACACCGTGTTCGTGGTAAAGGTGTAGAAAATGTTAATTCATTCGGTAAAGGTGATATGTATATTATCTTAAAAGTAAAAACACCGCAGAAACTGTCTAGGGATCAAAAGAAATTATTTGAACAGCTTGCTAAAACCCATCTAGATGATGATAAAGAGTTTAATCGTATTAACGAATATTTAAAATAAGCCTACCTTAGGCTTTTTTTATTGTCAAATTTGAATTTGAACTTTATAACATGACAAATATTTATATTACAGCAGGAATTAGTACATTATTATTAATAATGTCTAAAAGAAAAAACAGTAGAAAGTCTTGATATTTTTAGTACATTACCAGATGATTTGAAACAAGACAAATAGCTTTATATAAATTGTAATAAAAGTAGAAGTGTAAAACTTCTTCTTTTTAGTTCTTAAATTTGACAAACACTTAAAAAAAACGTAAAATAATTTCTTGTAAATCAAAGAAACTTCTAATAAATATCACATTTACCTTGCAGCTAAAACGTATATATATTATAATATATATTGAAAGGGTGAAATGATGGAAGATATATTATTTATAGCAGAAACAAAAATGGAAGAAGCTATTGAAAACATGAAAAAGAGGTTTACAAATGTCAGAGCTGGACGCGCTAATCCTGCGATTTTAGATGGCGTTATGGTAACCTATTATGGAACCAGTACCCCACTAAAACAACTTGCAACTATTTCAGTTCCAGAAGCTAGACAGTTGATGATCAAACCATTTGATAAATCATGTCTAGGTGACATCGAAAAGGGTATATATGAAGCGAATGTTGGTTTAACACCTAATAACAATGGTGAAACTATTACTTTAAATATTCCTGTTTTAACTGAAGAAACAAGAAAAGATTATGTTAAACAAGTTAAACAAATTTCTGAAGATTGCCGCATCCATTTGAGAAACGTTAGACAAGATGCTAACAAAGATATTCAAAAATTAGAAGACGCAACTGAAGATGAAAAAAAAGGAATGTCTGAAGATGTTCAAGATTTAATTAACAAATATAATAAAACAGTGGATGAACTTCTAAAAGAAAAGGAAAACGAATTACTTACAGTTTAAAAAGGACGTGCATAATATGCTGAAAAGAAGAAATAATAAAGAAATCGACACCGAAAAAATAAACAATGTCGCTGACCTTGCTTCCAAAGTTTTAAGAGTAACATATTTTTTACTATTAGCTTTAGGAATCTATTTAATTTTACTTTTATTTAAAGAAACAAATATCCTTAGTTTTATATGGACCGTTGTCAAAATCGTCGCTCCATTATTTATTGGAATTTTAATAGCTTGGCTTTTTGATCCATTTGTCAAATGGCTACAATCTAAAAAAATCAAACGGAGCTTTGGCGCTATTATAACTTACTTAATTTTATTTTTAATAGTATTTATTGTCTTAGCGGCGTTAATTCCTTTATTTGCTGATCAAATAGGTGAATTTGCTAAAATAGCTCCAGGAGTTTTTGAAGCAATTAAAGGTTGGTGTTTAGGTCTTTTTGATTATATTGGTCAAATCCAGAACATTGATGCTGATTCACTTAAAACAGAATTTTTTGATAAATTCAATGAAATTGCCGCTGGTATCACCAAAGAATTACCAAGTCAATTATTTAGTATAATTTCAGGGTTCTTCTCTGGTATGGGAACTTTAGTGCTAGGTCTTATTATTGGTTTCTTCTTATTAGTAAGCTTTGATTCAAGTTCATCTTTAATTAATTTCATCCCGAAAAAAATTAGAGATACTAGTATGAATTTAATCAACGACGTGAATAATTCACTTCGTAAATATGTTCAAGGCGCTTTAATTGACTGTTCAGTTATCTTTATTTTAACCTCAATTGGTTTATGGATGATTGGACTTAAAGCTCCCGCACTTTTCGGCTTCTTCTGTGGTTTAACTAATATAATTCCTTATTTAGGACCATATATCGGTGGAGCCCCTGCTGTAATAGTTGGTTTTACTCAAAGTCCAACTATCGGTATTTTGACAATTGTTGTCATTGCCGTTATTCAATTCTTAGAAGGTAACTTCTTGCAACCATATATTATGTCAAAGACAACTAAACTGCATCCAGTAACAATTATGTTAGGATTATTAGTATTTGGATATTTCTTCGGTATGTTAGGAATGTTAATTTCAACTCCTGTTTTAGCCGTTGGAAAAACAATATTCCAATTCTTTGATCGCAAATATGGAATAATTGACCGGGCCGACGAGGAAATATTAGATTCTGAAGTCACGATAAGTGTCAATAAAATTAAAAATCATAAAAACGTAAAAAAAGAAAAGTAAGTTAATTCAAACTTTATAGAGAGCTAGAAAATGGTGGAACCTAGTAAGTTGATTAACCAAAAGCTCCTTTTTAGTGGAATGTAAACATTTCCGGTGAGTAGCCGTTATCAAAATTAAGAATAATTAGGATGGTACCACGGCTTTTCGTTCCTAGATAGCCTGGTATCTTTTTCTTTTTCTTTTTCAAGGAGGAATTATGGTAAGATTTAAAACAAGATGTGCTGTTTTCTTGATACTCACCAAAGAGGAAAAAGGTGAAAAATATGTTCTTCTTCAGCACCGCTATAACACAGGAATCGAAGATGATAAGTGGGGCGTCAGTGTAGGAGGCCATTTAGAAAAAGGTGAAACTATTAAGTCATGTTTAATTCGTGAAACTTTAGAAGAAATAAACATTACTTTAGACCCTAATGAGTTAACCCTAGTAAATATAGTTCATGCTAATTTTAATGGTAGTGAATATATAATGCCAGTTTTTCATAGTAGTAATTGGCAGGGCAATCCTAAAATAATGGAGCCAGATAAATGTGATGATTTAAAATGGTTTAATATACATAATCTTCCAGAAAACATGTCAGCTAATCGCCGTCAAATGATTGAAGATTATCTAAATAATCAAAATTACCGTGAAATCGGTTTTGAATAAGGAGGAGTTATGGAAAAATTATATGTCCTCGCTGGTAAAGCGCGAAGTGGAAAAGACACAACAGCTAAAATACTTGACGAAATATATACAAGTAAAGGTAAAAAAGTAATTAAACTTTCTTATGGTTATTATCCAAAATATTATGGTAGTTTAATTTGTGAGTGGGATGGAAAAGAAGAAACAAAACCGCGAACTGAACTGCAAAACATTGCTCTTGAATCACGAAAAATAAATCCAGGTTTCATTGTTAGACGAATGGAAGAGGATATCAATATTCTTAAAAAATATGCCGATATAATTATAATTACCGATTCAAGAATGCCAGAAGAAGTAAATATGCCAAAGGCAAAGTTCAAAGAAACAATTACCATTAAAGTTGAAAGACCAAATTATGAAAGTCCATTAACAAAAGTGCAAAAAACAAGCCTTATTGAAACTGCACTTGACAACTATCATTCCTATGATTACACTATTCAAAATAAAGGTAGTTTGGACGATTTAAAAAATAAAATTAATAATATTATAGAAGATAATTAGGAGGTCCTATGGAAAAATTATTTGTTTTTGCCGGTAAAGCTAAAGTTGGAAAAGACACTACTGCCAATGTCACTGAAGAATATTACCAAAAGAAAAATAAAATAGTTATTAGATACTCTTGTACCGTATATTTAAAGAAATATATCCAAGAAATTTATAATTGGGATGGAAAAGAAGAAACAAAACCCCGTGATATTCTGCAATCATTAGGTAAAAAAATCAAAGAAACATATCCTAATTTCTTTATAGATAGAATGGAAGAAGATATTAAGTTCTTGTCTAATCATTGTGATATTATGATTATTACTGGAATTAGACTAGTTCCTGAATTAAACTTTTTAAAAAATCAGCCCAATAGTGTTTTGATTAAAATTGAAAAACCAAATTTGGATAATAAGTTAACAGAACAAGAAAAAAAGGATGTCACTGAAACAGATGTCGATAAATTTAATGGTTATGATTTCATTATCAAAAACGATAGTGATATTCCTAATTTAAAAAATAAAATAATTAAGCTAATAGAAGAGGTGGACCATGAATATTAAAGATACATATATTAATTTTTTTGAAACTAAAGGACATAAACATATTCCAAGTGCCCCAATCATTCCGGAAAACGATCCCACTAGTTTATTTACAACCGCTGGGATGCAGCCATTAGTACCTTACCTAATGGGTGAAACTCATCCTGAAGGAACAAGACTAGTCGATGTTCAAAAATGTTTTAGAACTAATGATTTAGATGAAATAGGTGATACTACTCACCATACATTTTTTGAAATGCTAGGAAATTGGAGTTTAGGTGATTACTTTAAAAAAGAGTCAATTAGCTGGAGCCTTGAATTCTTAACTGAAGTTTTAAATATTCCAAAAGATAAACTAGCTGTTACTGTTTTTGAAGGCGAGGGAAATATTCCAAGAGATGAAGAATCCGCTGGTATTTGGAAAAGTCTAGGCATCAGTGAAGACCGTATAAGCTATCTAGGCAAAGATGATAACTTCTGGACTGTTGGTGGTAGTGGACCATGCGGACCAGATAGTGAAATTTTTTATTGGCGTAGTGATGAGCCTGTTCCAGTTAAACATGACCCTGAAGATGAAAGATGGGTTGAAATTTGGAACAACGTTTTCATGCAATACTATTTAGATGATGAAGGAAATGTAACTGAATTAAAACAAAAGAACGTTGATACAGGTATGGGAGTTGAAAGAATAACTTCTGTACTAGAAGGTGAAAACGATAATTATAAAACCTCAGTTTGGAAACCAGTAATTACTAAAATAGAAGAAATTACTGGTAAATCATATGATGATGTAAACTATACTAAAGCAATGCGTATCATTGCTGATCATATTAGAGCTATCGTTATGATTAGTGGAGATGATTCTGGCTGTAAGCCATCAAATACTGATCAAGGATACATTTTAAGAAGATTAATCAGAAGAGCTATTAGATATGCTAAAAAGTTAGACATCGATATTAACAGTAATTGGGATCAATCAATTGCTCAAATGATTATTGAAGATTATGCTAAATACTATCCCGAACTTGAAAAAAATAAAGATATAATTTTAAATGTCATGCAAACTGAAAAAACAAAATTTAATCGTACTTTAGAAAAAGGGTTAAGAGAATTTGAAAAAATAACTAATAACTTAAATGATAATACTATTAATAAAGATTTAGCCTTCAAATTATATGATACCTATGGCTTTCCAATTGAATTAACCGAAGAGTTAGCCAAAGAACAAAATTTAGCAGTAGATATAAATGGCTTTAACGAAAAGTTCAAAGAGCATCAAGAAAAATCAAGAGCTGGATCTACTCAAAAATTCAAAGGTGGACTTTCAGGTAATGGTATTATCGAAACTAAATACCATACAGCAACGCACTTATTAAATGCCGCTTTGAAAGAAGTAGTTAATAAAGATGTTCATCAAAAAGGTAGTAATATTACCCCTGAACGTATGCGCTTTGATTTCTCTTGTGATCATAAATTAACCGATGAAGAAAAACAAAATGTTGAAGCTTTAGTTAATAAATGGATTGAAGAGGCAATTCCTGTAACTCATACACAGATGACTAAAGAAGAAGCCTTAAATTCAGGCGCTGAATGTATGTTTATTGAAAAATATCCAGACGAAGTAACTGTTTATTCAATTGGAAATATTTCTAAAGAATTATGCGGTGGTCCTCACGTTCAAAACACTAGTGAACTAGGACACTTCAAAATTAAAAAAGAAGAAGCCAGTAGCGCTGGCGTTCGAAGAATAAAAGCCATTTTAGAATAGTGAATAATACTATTCTTTTATTTTCTTTATATAACTAAGCGTGTTATAATTAGAAAAGGTGATGTGTAATGGGGAAAATTACTAATATAATGCTTATGTTAGATTATTTAAATACAGGTAAAAAATACACTACAAAAGAACTTGCAACTAAAATTGGTATTTCAGAAAGAATGGTTAGATATTATAAACAAGAATTAGAAAGTGCTGGTATATATATCGATACCTTTATGGGCCCAAACGGTGGATATTTTATGTTGAATGCATCTAATAATTATAATCATATAAACAAGTATGACTTAGAATTAATGAAAAAGGTGGAAGAAACTCTTGAAATTAACAATTTTGAATATATTGATAAATTTACAACATTATTATTAAAGTTAGAGCATGCATATAAAATCGAAGAAGAAAAAAGTAAATTTAGCGAAATAATTGATCAAGAAGAACAAAGCATTACATTGAAAACATTAAAAAGATATATAAATAAAAAGGCAAGAATAAAAATTATTTATGAAGATATAAGTGGCTCAAGAAAGGAAAGGGTTATTCACCCATTACAAATTTTTAAGTTTGATAAAAAAATATTTATAACGGCTTATTGTGAATTAAGAAACGACATAAGACATTTTGAGCTATCAAGAATTAAAAAAATAATTAAAGGTTAAAATAAAGACGAAATATTTCCTATTAATATGATATAATCTACATAGAAGGAGGAAATATATGTACAATGATTATAATATATTCCTTGATTATGATGGAGTCTTATTAAATTCTGAAGAACTTATTGTTAAGCGCCACCGAGAAAGTAATCTTTCTTGGAATGACTTTTTTGACAATTTAGATTGGCATAAACTTTATCGTGAAGCCGAAGAAATAAATGGCTCTTTTGAAGTAGTAAGAGAATTACAAGGAAGGCAAAGCGGCCTTTATATTTTAACAAAAATACATAGACTAATTGAGGCAAATGCTAAAATCGAATTATTAAGAGAGGCAGAAATAACAGCTCCAGTTTTCATAGTTCCACCGCATATAAAAAAGTCCGAAATATATTTACCAGACGCTAAATCATTGTTAATTGATGATAGTGAAAAAAATATTAACGATTGGCGTGCAAATGGAGGGCATGGTATTTTGTTTAATAGTAATATTGTTGAAAATATTAGTCATCAAGTTAAAAGTTTGCACTTCCTATTAAAATAGAGGTGATTTATTAGTATGGTTATAACCGATGAAATGAAAGAAAATTATATGCAAGCGCTGAAACAAAAATATAGTGCAGTATGTTTAGACGTTGATGGAACATTAACTAAAGATCATTCAAAAAGAATCGATGAAAAAATGATTGAAATAATTGCAGATTTATTGTCTAAAAGAGTTTCCGTTTTATTTATAACTGGTAGGGGAGAGACAGGATTAAATGATTTAGTTGATGATATAGTGCCAATACTTAAAAATAAATATAGTATCTTAGACAAAGATTTATCGAGAATGTATGCATTACTTAATGATGGTGCAAGATTGTTTACAACGACTAGTAAAAGTCAAGGGTTGTTTAATAAAAGAGAATATTTAGCTTCAGAAGAGACTCTTAAATCTTTAGCTGATTTTAATTTGGAGATTCTAAATATTTTGATAAGACAAGACTAAAACAATACTGTGATATAACATATTCATACGATACCCAAGATGGTAAAATTGTTAATATGCGTTTTAATATAAATACAGATAATGAAAAAGTTAATAATGAAATTTATAGTATTATAAGTTCAATTATTAGTGATTGTAATCCTTCACTAACAATAACAAAGGGAATTTATGAAGGAAAAACGAAAATACAAATAGGAACAACAACGAAAGATTATGCAATAGAAACAGCTGAAAAATTAATTGGGGTACCAGCAAATTCAATGCTAAGAATAGGTGACTGTGGAAATAATAATGGAAATGATTATGCAATGTTAGATTGCCCGCAAGGATTTAGTGTTAAAGAAACCGGTGGAAAATCAAATTGTTGCTTTCCGATTATGGATGCAAATTTTAATGTTTTAACAGGACTAGAAGCAACTAGCCATCTATTAAAAAGCGCAAAAATATTACCAACAATTTGCATGGAAAGTGCTAGCGAAGAATCGTATAAAAAAGGCTATGCTTTAATTGAAAGAGCAATTAACATTGGTAGAAATAAAATATTAACTAAATATAACGATATATTTAATCTTGTGTTTCAAACTTATAATGGAGTAAACGACATATTTGATAAAGAGTCAGGTAGTGTAATAATTCCTATATATGAATGGGAATTAATTGACGATACTAACCCACTAAAAAAATTCTTAAAAAACAAGAACAATAACGAATTTTCCTATATCCTAAGAGACAATAATAATATTTTATTGAGAGGCTCTAAAACCTATTATTATTTTTTGGCTAATAGATTAAATGAATACAACGAGGAAACAGAGCAAGAAAGCGATTTCACTAGCAAAGATAATGTTGTAGACTGGCTTATTAATTATAGTTGCTACTTTAAAGATGCGGTTACTGCTATTATAAATTCTAAGAATCTGAATGATATTATGAACAAAAGAATGATACTAGGAATTTTGGACAATGCGAGAAATGTTTTATTAACGCAAATCAATGCAAAATTAAATATAAATTACGAAAATGATAGTAGTGTTATATTAAATTTGGAAGAATTACCTAAAACTGATGATATTAAAATATTGTATGACTGCTTGTTAGACATTCATATGATGATGATTAATGCTTGTCTAAATAAAGATTATAATTACAATGTAAATGATTTAACGGAAGTTTTATGTAAAACTGGTATTTTATTAGAACAAGAAGCAATAGAGTTTTCACAAAGAGAAACCGAGCCTAAAGATTATTCCAAAATATTCAGAGCATATAGAGAAATAGATAATTTTGCTGAGAATTTTATAACCGTATCATTAGTTAATGAAAAAAATGATAATCAAGTATATGGAATATGCGGACTTAGTTATGGCGGAATAGAACTGCCAGTTATTTATAAGGCTGTCAACGATAGTACTGAAGATGTTCTATTATTAAAACTTTCAAAAGAAATAAGCGGATATAAATCTAAGCATTCAGTTGAAATAAGAAATTTTGATATAGGTGATTATGGTAACGTTGTTAAAGTGGGATTTGACCCCAGCAAAAAATATATAATAGCTGATGATAATTTATTAACCGCTAAAACTATGCAACTAGCTATAAATTCATTTTATGATCTTGGTGCTAATGTACAAGGGGCATTAGTAGTTAGATATCCAAGTACAAACCGAGTTAACCAAATGTTTTTGGAAAATCATGGAGCTGTAGATTATAATTGTTTTTCCGACTATGTGCAAGGTCTATGTTTTCCAAGTCCATATAGTTTTAGAGATGAACACGATGGTGATCCATATCTAGATTCATTAGGCATATTTGATATTAATCGCCGAAAAATACTTGAATGCTTATATAAAAATCATGATTATAATGAACAAACGGAGGTTTCAAAACTGAGAGGGCGTGTTAAAAAATGAGTGAATCGAAAAATATAGACTTTGATACTTTGTCAAATGTCATACAAAGCATTCATAATGATATCTATATATCCGGTCATAAAAATGCTGATTATGATTCTATGTGTTCATCGTTAGCCTTAGCTTTAATACTAAAAAAATTAAATAAAAAAGTAAAAGTATTTATCGAAAAAATAGTATAGAAAAAGTTAAATATTTTAAATGTAACGATTTATTAACCAATACTTTTGATTCAAAAGATTACACATTTATTATTCTTGATTTAAATAGAATCTCAAGATTACCAGATAGTATAGAAAAATATTATAAAGATGCTAATCTAACTATTAATATTGACCATCATAATGGTAATTTAACAAATGCTAATTATATTATTAGTAACCCTTCTAAAAGCTCAACGTGTGAAATGATTTACAATCTGATAGATAAGCTTAATATTGAATTAGACAAACAAATATCAGAATTAATATTTACCGGAATCATAAGTGACACTAATTCTTTTATGAATAGTACATCACCAGAGACATTTTTTGTAGCAAGCAAATTAATGAATACGAAAATTGATGGAGAGTTTTTAATTAATAAATTTTATTATGAAAAAACTGAAACCGAGTTAGAAGTAATCGCGAGTATAATTAATAATATCAAATTTGATGAATTTCACTATTCCATATTAAACATGAGGGAGGAACCTTTTAATAAAATTAGTTACGTCGATATTTCAAAAAAGTGTATGCCAACTATTTCCAGTAATAAAAGCATAAACGTTTTAATGTTAATAATGGATTATGGCGACAAGAAAAAGGATGAAATTAGAAGTAAAGGCAGTGTAGATGCCAGTGCATTAGCATCTATACTAACAGGTGGTGGTCACGCAAACGCCGCTGGGTTTTCTAACAAAAAAAGTACATCTGAAATAATTGAAATATCTAAAAATTATTTAAGAGGAAAATACTAATATGGACCATGTGAGAAAAATCATCTTTGAGGCTTACGGCATACGAACTTACGGAATTCAAAATTTATCCGGCGGATGGATGAATGAAAAATTTTTAATTGAATCTGAAAATAATATGAGATATATATTTAAAATTTATAGTTCCAAAAAAATAGAAAAAATGAGTAAGGGAGAATTTGGGGTTGATTATTTAGATAATCAATCAACATGTAATCTTTGGATTGAAAATTATATGCATACTAAATCCTTGAATTGCCCAAAAATAATTCCATCTAGCAATGGAAGACTAATGATAGTTTATGGTGAAAATAGAGCTACATTGATGTCATATATAAATGGCCAAAATGTACCAAGAAATGCAATTTCTGACATTCAATTGTATAATCTAGGTCATGAATGTGGATATATGCATTTGTTATTTGAAAATGTTGATAGAGAAATATATAATGGTAGATATTTAAAACTTCCAACCATTGAAGAACTTGGAGAAACTTATAAAAAAAGCATCAAACTAATAATGGAGATTGTCCACTATATTCAGATTTATTAGTGAGACAGGGAAAAATTATAGAATTAATAGAAAAAACAAATATTATTGATAGAATCCCAATTTGTCTTATTCATGGTGAGTTTGCAGATGACAATGTTTTATTTGATGGTGATATGCCATATATTATCGATTTTGAACTATTAAGAGAAAATTCCTCTTTACAAGATATTGGAAGAATTTTATTATCATATTGTTTTGAAAATGGTAGAATAAATACTAGAAAAATTCAACCTTTTATAGATGGGTATAATAGTATTAATAGATTAACGGAAAAAGATGTGTTATTAGCATTTATGACAGTTTGGATAAACGAAACAGATATGTGGATTAAAGAAAAATATTTTAATCAAGAAATAACACCAAAGTCAAAAAGATTTCAATCAGAGTTAATATATTTAACAAACAATTTTTATAACTTAATGGAAACATATAATAATCCAGATGAGGCTACATTAAGCCAATATCAGCAGCTTGAAATAAAAAGTGAAATTATTTCACCACAAAGTTTGAGTAAAGTAAAAATAAAAGCAGGTACTTATGGAAGAAATCAAAAATTAACGAAAATATAAAAACATTTAAAGGAGTTAGACAAAATGAGAATAATTAGTATAGGAGATTTAGTATTAGACTATTATTATAATAATGGAAAGTTGCTAGGCATAAACGGAGGAATGTCATCTCATAATATAGTGGCCAATTTAGCTAATTTAGGATTAGACACAACAGTAATTGGTGTGTGTGGAAATGATAGCGCCGGAAAAATTGCCATTAAAAGTTTGGAAGATTTAAATGTAGACACCTCCAATATCAAAAAGGTTAAAAATTTAAATACCAGATGTTTTCATATAAATAGATTAGAAAGTGACTTTACCTCAAAGAAACGTTGCCCAATCTGTAATAAAAAAGAGTGGTATGAAGATAGTCAAATAAATCTGGAAACCGTATTAGAACTAATAAGCAAAGATGATATTGTAGTATTAGACAATTTAAATAAAATTAATCAAACAATTATAAATAAAATGAATAATAAAATTATGCTTGATTTAGGACAGTATTATGAGTTAGAAAAATATAGTGATAACAAAATAAAGTCAATCTTTAAAAACCACTTTACGATAATTAATATAAATGCAAGAGTAGAAACTTATTTAAAAAAGCGCTTTAATGATATTAATTTTTTAAAAGCAGATTTAATTATTATCACTAAAGGAAATAAAGGTGCAGATTTTATTTATAAAAACAAAATCATTCACAAAGATTTAAAGCGAGTTGAGGAATTAGACCCTAATGGCGCAGGTGATGCATTCTTTGCTACTATTATTTATGAATACTTAAAACCAGAGTTCAATATAGATAAAGCATATGAACATGCAGTAGAAATCACAAGTAAAGTTGTCAAACATATTGGCGCTAGAGGGCACTTAAATAAATTATATAAAATAAAAAAAGTTAATAACAGCTGCACATGTAATGGTTTTGAACTTAGAAAAAAGCCCAATAGATGTAGTTTAAATATTAATCATCTTGAAAGCAGGATACTAGGTGCCTTAAATACCAAAGCATATAGTAAACTCGAAAAAATAGACTTTAACAAATTAAATAATGCTGTATTCACTGGTACAGGCGGTTCTTATGCCACCGCTTGCTTTGCTTCAAAAATCATTAATGCAATGTATGGGACTATAACCATTGCTGATGAGCCAAGGAATATTTTCTATTATAATAATTCTAAAGTAGAAAAAATATTTATGTTTTCATATTCTGGAACAACTAATGACTTATTAGAAAGCACTAAAAATATCGAAAACAGTAAAAAAACAATTATTACAAAAGGAAAATTGGAAAAGGTATCAGAAAAAACTCAAATTCCAAAAAGCAATATAATCTCTTATTATTCTAACGCTAACAAAGGTAAAGAAAAAGGCTATCTATCTTTTGAAGGCGCTATTGTTCCGGCAACATTATTTTTAAAATTATACCATAAAGATGTTGATATTTTTGTAAAAGAATCTATATCTTATTGGAAACAATACTTTGATAATTACTTTGATAATAATAAAGAATTGTTAAAAAAAGTATTTAGGCAAAGTAATATCATTAATATATTTTA
Source organism: uncultured bacterium (assembly GCA_959020415.1). Taxonomy (GTDB): domain Bacteria; phylum Bacillota_I; class Bacilli_A; order RF39; family UBA660; genus Coprosoma. The sequence goes on from CAUERX010000019.1 coordinate 19,377, forward strand.
TGGAGATAATACATCATGTTCTGCATTTGATCTAGAAAGTAAATTTATAGAATCTGGAATATTTAATATCTTACTTCATGAAAAGAAAAATTTTTCACATGGAAGATTTATAAATTATGAACACGTAAGTCCTAAAATAAATATCTATTTAAAAAGTAAAGATGTTTCAAAATATGAAGATAAACTATTGAATTATTTACATAGTGGAATAAATATCATTATTGAAAGTAAATATAATGGTATACTTTGTGAATATGATTTATTTATTATGGCGCAGTATTTTATCTATTATATTTCAAAATTTCTTAAATTAGATATGTCAAAGCCAAGTTATTCAGAAGCAGCTATGGATGTATATTTTTATAAAGGGGAGCTTTAGTTAATAAATGACTAAAAAAGAAGAAGCTAGTAGCGCGGGAGTTAGAAGAATAAAAGCCATTTTAGAATAGTGAATAATACTATTCTTTTTTTGCATATAATAAAAAGGAGGTAAAAAATGAATAATATAGATAAAAATTTTAATAACTTAACAAAAACTATAGAAAAATTAAGTTCCGATGAAATTTTCTACAATATTCGTCATAAATACTTAAGTCTTAATGATGAATTAAAAAATTCTTTAGAAGACTATTTTCGAAGGTTTAATTATTGGGGAACCCTGGATTATAAAAATAATGACTTTAACGAAATATATGAAAAAGCTTTGTCATTGAAAAAACATTTAGAAGATTACATTTGGTTATATCAAAAACTAGGGGACTATCGCTCTAAAAAACTTTTATTCGCAATTTTAAATAACTGGTATCAATATGACTTTGACAGCTTAGAAAGATCAAGAGAAATAAACTTTAACGATTATTTTGATTTAGATCTAATTAAATGTGAAAATGAAGTTCTTGTTGACCTGGGCGCTTATACCGGTGATACAACTTTAGATTATATTAAAACCTATGGTCAAAATAGCTATAAAAAAATATACTGTTTTGAAATAACTGAAGAGACATTCTCACTTCTTAAGAATAATTTGTCAGAATACCCTAATATTGAATTCATCAGAAAGGCGGCTAGTGATAAAAAAGGAGTTATATATATAAATCCTAATTCTACTGATTCATCAGCTAATACTATATCTGATGAGGGTAGTATTAAAATAGAAGCTACTAGTTTAGACGAAGAAATCACCGAACCAATAACAACAATTAAAATGGATATTGAAGGCGCTGAACAAAGTGCAATCATTGGTGCAAAAAACCATATTAAAAATGACAAACCAAAATTGTTATTATCCGTATATCATAATAATGAAGACCTTTGGAAAATTCCAAGAATGGTTGAAGAAATATGCCCAGGATATAAATTTTATTTAAGAAATCATGGAGGCGGAATTTTTCCAACTGAGATAACTTTAATTGGCATTTATGAATAATTTACAATATTGAAAACAATATTACAAAACGTCTAAATTATCAAGGCGTTTTTTGTTTTCAAAGCTTATAACTAAAGATATATTTAACTCCGATATTATTAAAATAGAAACAGTAATATTTAACATTATCTGACATATTTTTAATTAGAGGTGGATTATGAAAAAGATATTAATAGCTTTAATCTTGAGTACTTTATTTATTAGTCCAAATGTTAAAGCTGCGGAATTAAAATTAGCTGAGAATGCTAAAGCTGCCATACTTATTGAAGCAAGTACTGGTAAAGTTTTATTTGAAAAAAACGCTGATGAAAAACTAGTTCCCGCCAGTATGACAAAAATGATGAGCATGCTTTTAATTATGGAAAGCATTGAAAGCGGAGTTTTAAAATGGGATCAAAAGATCACCGTTAGTGAAAACGCCTCAAGTATGGGTGGGAGTCAAATTTTACTTGAAACAGGCGAAAAAATGACAGTTCAAGATTTATTTAAAGGTGTTTCGATTGCCAGTGGTAATGATGCTGTGGTTGCGTTAGCTGAAGCTATAGCTGGTAGTGAAGCTGGATTTGTCGATATGATGAATAAAAGAGCCAAAGAATTAGGACTTAAAAACACTAATTTTAAAACACCCCACGGACTAGATGCCGCTAATCATTATTCGAGCGCCAGAGATATGAGTACTATTGCTAAAGAATTAGTTAAACATGAAAAAGTCCTAGAATTTACATCTGTATATGAAGATTATTTAAGAGAAAATACAGACCGTAAGATTTGGCTCGTTAATACCAACAAACTAGTTAGATTTTACGATGGAGTAGATGGTTTAAAAACTGGTTATACTAAAGACGCTGGATATTGTTTAACCGCTACGGCTAAAAAAGATGGCATGCGCATTATTGCTGTCGTTATGGGGGAACCTGATAGTAAAACAAGAAATAAAGAAGTAAGTGAAATGTTAGATTATTCCTTTGCTCAATATAAAGTTGAAAACTTACTTAACAATAAATCATCACTAGGAAAATATGAAATAGATAAGGGAAGTCAAAAATATGTAACAATTGTCCCTAAAGGTGATGCTACTGTTCTTCGTAAAAAAGGCGAAAAAACAGGAAATGCAACTTATGAAGTAAAACTAAATGACTTAAAAGCGCCAATCAAAAAAGGTGATACAGTTGGTAAACTTAAAATCAAAGAAAATGGTAAATTGGTTAGAACCGTTGACTTAACAACTAAACAAGATGTAAAAAAAGCTAATATTGGTGAACTATATCTGAGATATATGAAAGATATCTTTACTGGAGATATAAGTGTCTAAAATCAATTTTATTTTATATTTATCAATAATCTATTAAAACCTTTAAAATAAAGGTTTTTCTTTTATTTACACTGTAAAACTATTGCTCACTTACTGTAAATTATGGTATGATTATATTAGAAATTTCAAAGGAGGGATGAAAATGGAAAAATATGTACCTGATATCTATCAAAAAAGTATTTATACCGTTGATTATTCAAAACTATTAAGTAGAGGAATAAAATGTTTACTATTTGATTTAGATAATACCATTGTTGCTCCACGCTCAAATGAAATGCCAGAAAAAGCTAAAGATCTTTTCGTTAGTTTAAAACAAAAAGGTTTTAAAGTAATTATATTTTCAAATAGCCCTAAAATCCGCGTAAAACCTTTTAAAATATTTTTAGATGTTGATGCATTTCATAGTGCATGTAAACCATTTTCTTCTAAATTTAAGAAAGTAATAAATGAATATGGTTTTGAAATAAATGATGTTGCTATTATTGGCGATCAATTATTAACTGATGTTGCTGGCGGTAATAAGGTAGGAATAACAACAATATTAGTAAACCCAATTTCTGATAAAGATCACGTTTTTTCAATTTTTAATCGAAAATTAGAACAACATAAAATGAATAAATTACGTAGTCGTGATTTATTCTCAAAAGGAAGATATTATGATTAAATGTCAAGGATGTGGAGCCATTCTCCAAGATAAAGATTCTACTAAAGAAGGTTATGTTAGGGATCTGACTAAAAACTTATGTGAAAGATGTTTTAAAATAAGACATTATAATGAATATAAGTTTTTTGATAAAAATAATGATTATTATTTAGATATCATCAAAAATATTGAAAAGACAAAAGATTTGGTAATTCTTGTTACCGATTTTTTAAATACCGAAAGTTTAAATGAACTTAACATCAAAAATCCTGTTTTACTTGTTTTAGCTAAACGAGATTTAATTCCTAGACATTTATATGAAGACAAACTTTTAAATAATATTAAAACAAAATTAAATATTGTCGATAAAGTTGTAGTTTGTAGTAAAAATAATTATAATTTAGATTTACTTTATAATAAAATAACAAAATACCAAAAAAGCAAAAATGTTTATGTTATTGGTTATACCAATGCGGGCAAAAGTACTTTGATTAATAAACTTATAAAAGATTATAGTGAAAAAGAAACGACAATTACTACAAGTATTTTACCTTCAACTACTTTAGATTTAATTGAAGTCGAAATTAATAAGGATTTAACAATCATTGATACTCCAGGATTATTAGATGAAGGAAGTATTATTTTAAACGTTTCTGGCAAAAAGTTAAATAAAATTTTGCCTAAAAAAGAATTAACACCTTCAGTTATTCAAGTCAAAGTCAATCAAACAATTATTGTTGATAATTTATTCAGATTGGATGTTACAAAAGGCACAAATTTAATATTTTATATTTCAAATGATTTAAAAATAGAAAGATATTTTAAACCTACTGATAAATTAAATAACTTAAAATCACATAATTTAGATATCCCTGAAAATAGCGACATAGTTATTAAAGGGTTAGGGTTTATTAAAGTAACAAAGGAATTTAAAGGAACCATATATATAGATAATAAAATAAAATATAGTATTAGAAAATCTATAATTTGACATTTTTTAAACAAATAGTTAAAATATATTTATAAAAAATAAAGGAGGAATAATTATGGATTTTATATGCTACAAAGAAATTACACAACTTTTAAACAAATATTTTGAAGCCATTAACAACGCGGATATCGATAAATTAAAAACTATTTTTCACGAGAATGCTTCAATGTATGGATACCTTGGTGATAACCCTGTAATAGGTACCCCACAAATATTTTATGAAGACTTATCTTCAAAACCATCTATGGTTTCAGAAGGGATAAATTGTCAAATGGTTATAAAGAATATTGATATTTGTGGGAATATAGCTTCAGCGAGTATTTTAGTAAATAATTTTTTTGGTGCTTTTAAAATAGAAGATCAATTTCATTTATTAAAAGTAGATGGAAGCTGGAAAATCATGTGTAAAACGTTTACAACAATTAATTAGTATTATTAAATTATTAAAAAAATAAGTAGGATAAGTTTAATTTTATACGATCAACATTAATAAACTTATTTTCCTAGAATATATAATTTATCAATAAATACAGTCAAAAATATTGACTGTTTTTTCTTTACACCTTCGTTCCTTTGTGATAACATTATAATAGGGTGATGATATGTTAGGAACGATCATTGGTATTGAAGAAGATACCGTTCTAGTTAGACTTAATATAGAACTAGACAAATTTCAAAATATTGTTAATCTTCATGTTGTAATGGAAGATGATAATGGAATATTAGTTGGAGAAATAGCGGATATTAAAAATGGAATAGCTTATATAAATTTACTTGGAGAAATTATTAATAATAAATTTACCTTTGGTGTTATTAAAAAACCATCTTTTGGTGCCTCAGTTAAATTAATATCAAAAGAAAAAATTCCAATGATCATCAGTGTTGATAATTATAAGGAAAGTAAAGACTTATATATTGGAACAAGTCCAATATATAATGGAGTTCCAATTGCTTTTAACATCAATGATTTTTTCGCTAGCCATTTTGCCATCTTTGGTTCAACCGGAAGTGGTAAATCATGGGGAGTTGCTCATTTAATTCAAAGTATTTTCAATAAAAAAAATACTGTAGCTTACCGTGCTAGTATCTTTATATTTGATGCTTATGGTGAATATCATTCAGCTTTCAAAAATATTAGTCAATTAACTCCAGAAATTTCATTTAAAGCTTATACGACAAACACTAAATTTAGTGACACTGAAGTCTTAAAAATTCCTTTATGGTTGCTTACAATTGATGACATTGCTTTACTTTTAAACGCTGAAAAGCCAACTCAACTTCCAATTATTGAAAAGGCTTTAAAATTAGTAAACGTTTTTGCCAGAGAAGAAAATGATGTTATTAAACAGAAAAATGATATTATTGCTAGAGCTATTTTAGATATTCTCTCTAGTGGTAAACCATCATCACAAATAAGAGACCAAATCTTCTCAGTTCTTTCAAATTATAAAACTAAAGATTTGAATCTTGAATCAACAATCTATCAGCCAGGATATGAACGCAGTTTAAAACAATGCCTAATTATTGATGCAAGTGGTAAAATTAGAGAAATGGAATTACTCACTAAATATATGCAATCATTCTTAGATGATAATATTGAGCTTTCAATGCCTGATGGTTCATTCAAATTTGGCTTAAACGATTTAAGTTTAGCTTTAGATTTTGCCTTAATCTCAGAAGGCTCATTAAATAGTGAAAGGGTTTATGATGAAGCAAATGTTTTAAAGGTAAGATTACATACTTTAATGAACAGTGACTATGCGATTTATTTTGATTGTAAAGATTATATTAGTATTGATGATTACATCAAAGACCTATTATCAGTAGGAAATGGTAGAAAAGCACAAATTATTAATTTCAATATTAACTATGTCGATGATCGCTTTGCTAAAACAATTACTAAAATATATTCAAAGCTATTATTTGAATATGCTAAAAATATGGAAAAAAGAGCTTCATTACCATTCCATATAATTTTAGAAGAAGCTCATAGATATGTTCAAAACGATAATGATATCAATCTTTTGGGTTATAATATATTTGACCGTATAACTAAAGAGGGAAGAAAGTACGGAGTTTTACTTGGGCTTATTTCCCAAAGGCCTTCAGATCTATCAGAAACATCAATATCACAATGTAATAATTTCTTGATCTTTAAAATGCTTCATCCAAGAGATGTTCAGTATATTAGAGAAATGGTTCCTAACATTACTAATGAAATTGTTAAAAGATTAAGAGTATTGCAACCAGGTAATTGTATTGCCTTTGGTAGTGCCTTTCAAGTTCCCGTTCTAGTTAAATTAGATAAACCAACGCCACCTCCATCAAGTAGTAGTTGTGATATTAGTGCAAATTGGTTTATTGATAGAAAATAGTTAAAACTATTTAATAAAGGAGCAATAACTGTGGATTTAAAACAATTACAGAAAGAGATTTGGCAAAATAAAATTGCTAAAGGATTTAACATAACAGATGTTAATAAAGAATTTTGTTATCTTTATGGTGAAGTAGCTGAAGCTTATGAGGCTTACCGAAAAAAGAAAGACGACTTAAACGAAGAATTAGCTGACATTGCTATTTATTTGTTTGGTCTTTCAGAAATGCTTGGTTTTGATTTGCAAACAGAGATTATGAATAAAGTTTCTAAAAATTCCAAAAGAGTATATAAAAATATTGATGGTGTTAATGTTAGAGTTACTGAATAATAACATTAAGATAACATATAAATTATGATTAATTTCATAATTTTTTAATGCCCATTTTCAAACTTAGTCATATACTACAGTGAGAATATGGGGGGAGTTTATGAAATTAAACGAATTAAAGATAGGTGAAGAAGCCATTATTGAAAAAATGGCTGCTAAAGATAATATCCGAAAAAGACTATTAGATATTGGTTTAGTTAAAGGCGCAAAAATAAAACCAATTCTAATTAGCCCAGGTAAAGATATGATTGCTTACCATATTAAAGGTGCTGTAATTGCCATTAGAAAAGATGATACTAAAGATATTGAGGTAAGTCTATGAATGTCGGTTTAGTTGGAAATCCCAATGTTGGGAAAAGTACTATTTTTAATACCTTAACAGGGTTAAGACAACATACAGGTAATTGGCCAGGAAAGACCGTCGAAAAAGCGACAGGTTATAAAAAATATAATGGAATAGAGTATCAGATAGAAGATCTACCAGGTACATATTCCTTAATGGCTCATTCAAAGGAAGAAGAAGTGACAAGAGACTTCATTTACTTTAATAATTATGATGCATTAATTATCGTTTGCGACGCTGTTTGCTTAGAACGTAATCTAAATCTAGTACTTCAAGTCCTTGAAGTAACTGACAAAGTTGTTGTTTGTGTTAACTTAATCGATGAGGCTAAAAAGAAAGGAATAATCATTGACTTTGAAAAACTATCGTCAATTTTAAAAGTACCAGTTATTTCAACCACTGCTAGAAGTGGCAAAGGTATTGATGAATTATTAAACGCTTTAGAGCAAACATGTAAAACCAAAACATCAGCTTATAAAGTTGAATATAATGATATAATCAAAGAAGCAATCCAAATAGTAAAGCCAATTATTCGGGAAGAAGTTACAATAAATAAAGATGCCATTGCTTTAAAACTAATCAATAATGATCCAGGCTTTGCTGAAAACTACGAAGTTAAAAACGATAAAATATTAAAAAGTAAAATCAGTGAAGCAAAAGATTATCTATATAAAAAAGGGATTAAAGGCTATGATTTAGAAACGATGATTACCGAAGACATTATTAGTGATTGCGAAAAAATAAGTAGTATAGTCGTGAGTTTTTCAAGAAAAGACTATCAAAAAAGAGATAGAGTAATTGATAGAATTTTAACTGGAAAATTAACAGGCTATCCAATTATGCTTTTAATGTTATTAGTAATATTTTGGATAACTATTACTGGTGCTAACTATCCATCTGAATTACTTTATGACTTTTTCTTTGGACTTGAAAATCATATTATTAATTTTCTTGAATTTTTACACATACCAGATGTTGTTATAAATTGTCTAGTCTTCGGTGTTTATCGCGTCTTAGCTTGGGTTGTTTCTGTAATGCTGCCACCAATGGCTATTTTCTTTCCACTTTTTACATTGCTAGAAGACTTGGGTTATTTACCACGTATAGCCTTTAACTTAGATAAAGCATTTAAAAAGTGTGCATCGTGTGGTAAACAGGCTTTAACAATGGCTATGGGATTTGGCTGTAATGCCGTTGGCGTTATTGGCGCTAGAATAATTGATTCGCCAAGAGAACGATTAATTGCTATTTTAACTAATAGTTTTGTTCCATGTAATGGCAGATTTCCTATTTTAATTTCAATGATAACGATGTTTTTCATTATTAGTATGGGTAATAGTTCATTAGCCAGTGCGACAATCTTAACTTTAATGATTTTAATTGGAATTATTATGACATTCATTATTTCTAAAATACTATCGAAAACAATATTAAAAGGAATGCCTTCGTCATTCACTTTAGAATTACCACCTTATCGAAGACCGCAAATTGGTAAAGTAGTTATCAGGTCAATTCTTGATCGAACTTTATTTGTTTTAAAAAGAGCAGTGTGTATTTCCGCACCCGCTGGTTTAGTTATTTGGCTTATGGCTAATATAAATATTGGTAATTCAAGCATTTTACAAATTTGTTCAGGTGCCTTAGATCCATTTGCTAGATCAATTGGGTTAGATGGTGTTATTTTAATGGCCTTTATTTTAGGTTTTCCGGCAAATGAAATTGTTATTCCAATAATGATAATGGGTTACATGTCTTTAGGCTATATAACTGATTTTGATAATTTATCATCATTAAAAACATTATTTATTGATAATGGATGGACGACATTGACCGCTATTTGTGTTATGTTATTTGCTTTAATGCATTGGCCGTGTTTAACAACTGTTTTTACCATAAAAAAAGAAACTGGAAGTAATAAATGGGCTTTACTCTCCATCTTAATTCCAGCACTCACAGGAATCATCATATGTTTCCTTGTAACTCAAATTTATCATTTAATTTTCTAAAATATCATTTAATAATTCTAGATAATGTATATTGATTTTATTTTAAATAGTTTATCTAAACAAGACCATAAAAGGATGTTATTATGGAGGAAAAATTATGGAAGAATTATTTGCTGAAATAGTTTTGCTAGAAAAACGTTATCAAAAACCATTTATTATTACAATGTCTGGACATTGTGGTAGTGGTAAAAGTTATATTAGTAAATTACTATCACGCGAATTATCGGTTTATATGATTAGTTGTGATTGCGTCAGTGATAAGATTTTATCAATAAATTATAATTTTGATCCGCAAGAATTATACAATATGAAAAATTGGATTAATATTTACATTATAAAGAAACTATTAGAAAATAATGTTTCAATCGTTATGGCGTAGTGTTTCATCAATGGAATAATTAAATTTAGTAAAACGATTAACTTATACTGCGACTATGATAAAATTATTATTCATAACATGAAGAACAATTTATAAAAATTTTCAAACAAATAGAATTAAAGACTGAATAATCAGTCTTTTTTTGTTGTTATTTTTTATCAGCTTACCATTGTAGTTTACAATAAATTAACTAATATATTAACGGAGGTTTCGCTATGAAAGTCTTTGGGCGTTGAAAATATTGACATAGGGGGGGGGGGGGGGGTATAATAAAAAGAATAACGTAAAAAATAAATTAGTAAAGGGGGGAAGTGTAAGTATTA
>CAUERX010000020.1 GCA_959020415.1 uncultured bacterium
TATTATGCTCTATCTTTTTAATTTTTTCTAGGTATCTTGTTTATTCACTTCACACCCCCCCCCCCCCCCCCTGTCAACTACTACAACTAAACATTTTTATTTATTGACACAAAATTTAATTTTCTTAATATGAATATTATAATTATAGTCCAAATAAAAAACATTAGAGTTCTCTTGACATTTTTTCTAATGTTATTATTTCGTTTTGATCATTAATAAACTGGATTTGAAAACCACAAATATTTAATATTTCTATTATGGTTTTAAAATCCGGTTGACTATTTCCTCGTTCATAACTTGAAATAGTATTGTCAGCAAGGGACAAAAGATCACCTAGTTGTTTTTGAGACAAGCCCTTACTACGTCTTGCATTTTTAATGATTGTTCCCACCATATACTATATTCACCTTCTTATATGATATTATGGCAAAATATTCCTACTTTATCATAAAATTGCAAGAAACTTGCAATGGTAATTTTGGATTGCTATAATAAAAAAAGCACAGTAGTAAACGTGCTTAGAGAGGAGGGTTATTATGTTTTACAACATTGGACTTGCTAAATTTAGTTGTAAATATATTTTTCTATTCCTTATTATACCGATAATTGATTGTGTGAAGTTTACTATCGACTATTTAGGCGTAGAAGATATAATTATGCCCTATTCTGGCATTCCATTTTATTTCCAGATAACAATGCTGGTTATAATATTATTGTTTATAATTTGGTGCTATTTTATCAACAAAACATTCGATAAGATTAGCGCTTAGAATTAGATTTTACAATAATATCTAAGTCAAATTTTTCAATTATTTTTTCTATTTTATCACTGTTGAAATTAGTTTTACCGCTTTCATAATTTTGAATTGTTCTTTCGGTAACGTCTAAAAATTCAGCTAATTCCTTTTGCGTTAAGCCGGTAGCTTCGCGTAAAAATCTTATGAAATTAGCTTTGCCATAACGACGCCAGCTTATCTGCATATAACTACCTCCGCTCTTACTATAGTATATTAGATTTTTTAATTATTTCATTGAAACACGAAGCACATTTTCGGGTAGTTTTTATCAAAATATAAAAAAACAGCCTATACTAGCGCTGGTTATTACTATAATATCAAAATCGAATAAATCGGTCAATTAATTATAATATTAAAAGGAAGCAAATGCCTTTGATGGAGCTTACTTCCTTTTTTATTGGGATACTTGTCTCTTTTTTCGATTAATTATTTCAAGAAAAAAACGCCATATAATACAATAAGTGTAAAAAAGAAAAGTATTCCCATACCTATTATTAGTAGTGTCTTTATAATTTCTTTAGACTTATTAACATCATTGTAAATTGATATTAATTTGCCTTGTTCATGATCTTTCTCAATTACTCGCGGGATTTCAGTATTTTTCGCTAATTCATCAATGCTGATATTAAATATATCTGACAATTCTATTAATTTATCCATTTCAGGCGTTGTCTCACCAAGTTCCCATTTCGATACTGTTTGTCTAGCAACATTTAGCTTATTACCTAGTTCTTCCTGGGAAAGCCCCATTGCTTTTCTTAACTTAATTATTTTTTCGTTAAATTTCATACTATCTTTCCTTTCATATTCGATATTAAGCGCTTTGTATCTATTACCATTTTAAATCTTTTAGGCCCGCAAATCTACCATTTTGGACTGGAATTTTGACACTTTAATATAACATTTTTAATATTTTAAAAATTATACTACATTTATAGAATGCTTAATAGTTTTTTAAATAAAAAATGTTATAATCAATTAAACTATTAATACTAATTGGAAAGTGGGAAAGCAAAAAATGAAAAATATTTTTATAGGTAAAATCATAAAAGGCATTATTATTATATTAATATTATTATACTTATTTTGGTGGAATTCGAATTTAATAAGAATAATGTTAATACCTTTTATTATCTGCGGAATTTCTTCGATTGTAAAAAATGTGTGTTTATTGATGAATAAGAGGAAATACGCTATCGCTTTTGATAAATTATTCGTAATAAATTTTATATTTTTTGGTTCGGCTGTTTAATATTTTTGGGTTATCTAGTTATTAAAGACAATAATTATTATATGTTATTATTGTCTATACCCTTTTGAATTGCAGGTGTTTTTATTATTCGAAAATTTTTATTTTATCGAAAATAATATTTATAAGCAATAATCATTTTCAATTTTGTCATATTAAAACCCTTGAAATTCAAGGGCTATTTTCATATTGGTGGAGCCGAGGAGAATTGAACTCCTGTCCAAATATACTTCAAAGAAAATCTCTACAAGTTTAGTTAGCTAAGAAGTGTCCTAATAAATACAGTAGCTAACAACTAATTTATTAGTAAGCCTATTAAGTTCGTCATTGCCTTTAGGCAAGGCAATAATATATCCCATTAAATTTGAGCCCTTGCAAATTCCCATGGGAGAGGAACAAACAAGAGCAGCTTCGCTTTTTCTTTTAGGCGAAAGCTAAATTGGCGCTACCAAAAGCACCTTTTTCAGATTTTCCAGTTATATTTAACTGTGCATTTAACGAGTGCCCTCGACTTGCAATTTTAATCTCTATATACCTGTCGAAACCAAAGCGGCCCCATATAAGAGATATTATAACATTTTCTTACATTTGTGTAAAGATTAGTATTTTAATCTGGCTTTAATATCTCTTTCAATGTCTCTTTGTTTTATAGCTTCTCTTTTATCGTATGTTTTTTTTCCTTTAGCAACACCTAAAAGAATTTTTGCTTTATTTTTTTTGAAATAAAGTTTTAGAGGAACTAAGGTATAACCTTCTATTTTGATTTTATCGTTTAGTTTTAATATTTCTTTTTTATGAAGCAGAAGTTTTCTAGTCCTTGTTTCTTCATGGTTAAAGATATTTCCTTGTTCGTAAGGGCTGATATGCATATTTATAATTACAGCTTCACCATTTTTTATTGTTGCGTAGCTATCTTTTAAATTGGCTTTACCTTGTCTAATTGATTTTATCTCAGTTCCTGTTAAAACAATACCAGCTTCAATCGTTTCAAATATTTGGTAATCATATTTAGCTTTGCGGTTGTTTATTTCCATTCTTATCACCCTTTTTTGCTAGTTTGAAATTAATTAATCCTTTGTCTTTGTTAACGCTATCGACAACAACTTCAACTTTGTTTCCTAGCATATAACGTTTTTTAGTACGTTTACCAATCAAACTGAATGTTGATTCCTGATAAATATAATAATCATCGGTTAAATCATCAATTTTAATCATTCCTTCTACCATATTTGGAAGTTCAACATAAAGTCCATAGGTTGTTACAGTATCAATAACACCTGTATATACTTCACCAATATGTGCTTGCATGTATTCGGCCATTTTCATATCGGTAACATCACGTTCACACTCTATGGCAGCTCTTTCTCTTTCTGATGATTGTTTAGTAATTTGTGGCAAAGTATTATTGAAATAATTAATTGTATCATTATTGATACTATGTTTGAATAAATAGGTTCGAAGTAAACGATGTACGTTTAAGTCAGGGAACCTTCTAATTGGTGAAGTAAAATGGGTATAACATTTACTAGCAAGTCCAAAGTGACCAATGTTAGTAACATCATATATTGCTTTTTGCATACTTCTTAAAAGCATCGAGGAAAGAATTGGATATTCTTCTTTATCTTTTAACTGATCCAAAATTCCTTGAACGGTTTTCGAAGTTACATTTTTTAAATTAGCGTTTACTTTATATCCTAAAACACCAATAAATCTTAAGAAGTTTTGAATTTTTTCTTCATCGGGATTTCCATGAACACGATAAATAAATGGAAGTTCCATATAGAAAATAGTGGTTGCCACAGCTTCATTAGCAGCAATCATAAAGTCTTCAATTAATTTTTCACCTTCACCACGAACACGTTTTTGAACATCGATAGCTTTGCCGTTTTCATCAACAATAATTTTTGGTTCTTCGGTTCCAAAATCAATATAGCCTTTTGTAACTTTAGCTTTTCTTAAAATTTTAGCTAAATCATGCATTTGTTTTAATTTGTCTGAGTATTCTTCATAATCCTCGGGTATAATATCTTCCTCAATAATCTTATTAACATTTTTATAAGTCATTTGTTTACGTGACTTAATAACACTTTCAAAAATATCACTACCGACAATATTTCCTTTTTGATCGATTTCCATGACACAAGATATCGCTAAACGGTCAACATTAGGATTTAATGAGCAAATACCATTAGAAAGCTGATGTGGTAACATAGGGATAACTCTATCAGCTAAGTAAGAACTCGTACCACGATTATAAGCTTCATCATATAGCGCAGTTCCATCTTTAACATAATGTGATACGTCAGCAATGTGAACACCTAATTCATAATTTCCATTCTTTAAAATTTCAATACTGATAGCATCATCAATATCTTTAGTATCATCACCATCAATCGTAAAGATAATTTCTCTTCTTAAATCTCTTCTTCCTTGATATTCCTCTGGCTTAACTTTCGTTGGAATTGTTTCAAGCTCTTTTTCTACTTCTTCAGGGAAAATATCAATTATATTATATTTAGCGGCGATTGTTAGAATATCAACACCAGCATCATCTTTATGGCCAATGATTCTAACCACTTCACCTTGGTAGTAATTGGTTTTTTCAATTACATTATCGATTTTAACTACGACTTTATGACCCGGAACAGCGCCTTTTGTTTTTTCTGGATCTATTTCAATAATAATATTTAATTTATCGTCTTCCAAATCGATAAAGTTTTTATTATCTTTAATATAAAATTCTCCAACTAAAAGATCCTTTAAATTGCGTTCATTAACATGTTTAATAACCGCTTCATGTTTTAGTTCATCAATAACATTGATAACAACTGTATCGCCATTTATAGCTCCATTCATGTTATTTCTAGCTATATAATAGTCTTCGTCTTCGCCATCAACGACAACAAAGCCAAAACCCTTTGGGTTGGCAATTAAAGTACCTAGTTTTTGTTTTTTATCGTGAAATTTTTCATACTTTCCTTTATTAGTAACTCTAATTTTTAGAGTTTTTTGGAGTTCTATTAGAACTTTACCTAGTTCATCTTTTTCTTCTTCGGTTAATTTATCTTGTATTTCTTCATAAGTGATGGCTTTGTTTTGACCTTCAATTATGGATAAAATCTTTTCTTCCATTTTTTCCACCTCTATTTATTATTATAAGGCAAAAACCTTTAAAAATATAGTAAATATTAACTTTTAACTTTTATTTGACATTTTTATATATAAAAAGTTATTTTGATACTTCAAAACAACTTCCTTTAATTATTTTTTTAATCGTTTACTAGTTACAACGTACCAAATACTGAAACAAATTGAGCCGATAAAGGCAACTATCATATCCCACATAGTATCGTCGACACCTGTTTCAATTACTTTTTGAGCATCGCCACCGAATAATGCATTACATGTAAATTCGAATGTTTCCCACATTCCAGCACATAGCCAAGTGAAAGAAATGATGAATAAGATATTAAAAAATATGCCTTTTACTTTTTTGGGTTCTAAAATAAGCATGGCAATATAAGCGGTTAAAACTCCAGAAATAGTGTGGGTAACTTTATCAAATCCTGGCCAAGTGTTATAGCATTCTACTATTACACCTAAATAGTGAGCCATGAAAATAAAAATAATCCAAATAAGTGTAAAACCTTCCGCTAATTTTGTTTTAAAAACTTTTTGAAAAATATATGGTAAGGTTACAGTTAATATAATACTTGAATCCTTTAGAATAATAACTAGTCCTTTATCTAATTCGCCAACGATTGTAAACAAAGCACATATGATAACGGCGATCATTAATAATATGTTAATCTTCTTCATGCGTAAGGGTCTCCATTTCTACTTGATTAATTGAATTGAAGCGCTTGGTGATTTTATCGGTTGTCGTATGAATATCTTTAACATCTTTACTAACAGTATCAATACTCCTTGATAGTTTATCCCATCTATCTTTATATCGTTTAAATTCTTCATCTAGAAGTTTTAATTCTTGGTGTATCACTTTAGTATATTTATCTCTTTCGATATTTTTCATAATAATTTGTAAAGTTGTTAATGTACTCATTAATGTTGTGGGTCCAGCAATCCAAACTCTTTTTTTGTAAGCGTAATCCATTATATCTTGATGATAAGCATTAACTTCGGCGAAAATAGCTTCAGCTGGAAGGAAAAGTATTGCTTGATCAGCTGTTTCTCCTGGAATAATATATTTGTTTGCAATAGCATCGATATGTTTTTTCATGTCTGTTTTGAATAATTTTTCTGATTCAAGGCGATGGATGTTTTTCTTATCGACCATTGCTTGATAATTCTCTAAGGGAAATTTTGAGTCAATAGCAATTAATCCTAATGGTTCTGGGGCAAAAACGACACTATCGGCAATACTACTATTGCTTAAAGTATACTGCAGGCGATAAACTCGGTCATTATTAGGGCCAAAGACATTTTCTAAAATATGTTTCAAATTAACTTCGCCAAAGATACCTCTAGTTTTTTTGTCAGTTAATACTGTTTGCAAGGAAACAATATCATTTGATAAATTATCAATTTTCTTTTGGGCTTCATCTATTTTAGACAATCTTTCTAAAACAGAAGTAAAAGTTTTATTGGTTCTCTCAAAGTTTTGATCCAATCTTTCATTGACTTTATCATTAATTTGATTTAATCTTTTTTCCATTTTTTCATTTAAGGTATTAAAATTATCATTAGTGTTTTGGGTAAGTTTGCTTTGAAAATCGCCTAATTCTTTAACAACTTCCGTCTCTAACTTCCCAAGTCTTTCAGTAATATTAGATTCATTGACGTTTTTACTTAAAGCAATAACACTAATTATTAATATTATGACTAGTAAACCTATTATTATGTACTCCATTCTCTCGCCGTCCTATCTTTATTTATTATATCTTATATGGGCTTTATATTCAAGCCTTTTTGACATTCGAGGTTAAAAAAATATAAGCGTAGTTGCTTATATTTAATTACATTCAGAAGAAAATTTCTTCAGGTTTATCTTCTTTGCAAAGCTCAGACATATCAACATCTAATACTAAAGCTATCTTCCACAATGTCCCTAAAGAAAAAGTTTGATGGGCATTGTTTTCGATATTGGAAATGAATTGCTTTGAATAATGTGTTGCTTCAGCTAACTGTCTTTGAGTCCAGCCTTTTTTCTTTCGATACTTTCTGATGTTTTTACCAACAAAATCATAAACATAATTTTCATTTTCTCTTTCAAATCTCATACTACCACCATTATAATTCTCCCATATTTTGGCACTGATGAGGTGCCGCTATTCGTAGTACATAAAAAAAGCTATGTTTTTCATAGCTTTAACCATTTAAAATCCATGCTTCATAGCCTCCTATTATGTTATAAGCGCGATATCCTTGTTTTTGTAGAATTTGACAAAGACCTTTAGATGTTTGACCTTGTTTGCAATAAATATAATAGTTATCAGTTTTATTTAAGTATTTATCTGGCTTTATAATTAAATCATTATATGAAATATTTTTAGCACCAGGAATATGATTACTATTATAATTTTCGATGCTTCTGATATCGATTATATTAGGATTATTTAGTTTTAGTAAATCGGTTACTGAAATGTTCAAAATCATCACCTCTAATACAGTATATGAAACGGATGATTTTAAATAGCGGTTTTGGCATAGAAAAAATAAGACTTTTTAGTCTTATTTTTAAATTTCGTCATCATCAGCAAAGAAATCATCAAAGAACTGGTCATCGGTAACATAGTCCTGTCTTTTTGACTCTGAGGCTTTATTACTAGTTTGAACTACTTCTTTTTTTACCTCTTTTTTAGCTGTTTCATTTACTTTATTAGTAATTTTAGAAGCTAAATCATGTTTGGAAATGTTATGTTTTGTCTTTGGAGCTGCTGGCAAAACAGGAGCCTCAACCGCCTCTTTTACTTCAGATACATTATTAACTGATGTAATGTTTGGCATTTTTGCTGGAGCGGCTGCTTTAGCTGACTCTGGTATAGTTGGAGTATTACTGCCTTTGGTTTTAGTATTTAATTCAGCTTTTTGTTTTTGTTCTTCTGCTTCTAGTTCAGCTATTCTAGCATCGATACGTTTAACTAAAGCTTCAACATCGATATTTCCTGGTTTACGACCATTAGCTGACCTTGGTTGCTGAGTATTTGGCATAACTGGCATATTAGGATTTGGTCTAGGTGACTGATTTCTTGGTATTTTACCCATATTACCACTGATTATTTGATTAATTCTTTCTTCTTTTTTCTTATTAACGTATCCTTTTAAATCAAAAATATGAATTGGTTCTTTTGGTCTATCTGGATACTTAGCTTCAGTAGATGATTGTGATTTATATAGTGGTGGCCATTCCATTTGATAGTCGAATTTTAATTTTGTTTTAAATGGATCTAAACGTGTACGCAGTAAAACGATTTCACCAAGTGGCATCTTTTGAAGATCACTAACGGTAATAAGAGGTCTAGTTTCTTCTTTTTCTTTGTCACCTTTTCCACTTTTTACTTTTATTTCACCACACATTGTACTGATTTCTTTTAAAGCTTCTAATTCAGTACTAATTAAATAAATAATATTTTGACAGTTACCTTTAATGGTGTCACCTTTATTTTTACCATAAACTTCAGATAGTTGAGCAAAGTTTTGGATGATAAAGGTAAAACGCATATTACGGCTTCGGGCAGCTGATACCATTGTTTCAACGTCTTTTAGTGGTGGCATATTAGCAAACTCATCTAGAATAAAGTTGGTACGATATGGAAGTTTTCCGCCACATTTTTGAGCATAGTCAACTAATGTTTCGTAACACTGTTTAACGAAAATAGTAACTAATGAATGATAAGTAGTTTTTTCATCTTGAATAACGATAAATACGGCGGTTTTTCTTTTACCAATATCAGACAATTCAAAGTCACTATGTGAAAGCATTTCTGACATGTTTTCTCTTGAAGCAAATAGTCTCAATTTTTGTTTGAACACTGATAGGATACTGCCTTTAGTGTCACTTGGAGCGATTAAAGTAGATGATGCACTAACGTATGCTGGCGACGCAGGATCTTTTGTATTAAAATATTCATTAACATATGTTGTATTTGGTCCACATTTTTCTTCACCAACCGTAGTAAATAGGTTAACACTATTTAAATTGATTTCTTCCTCTTTAGCATCTTCGAAAAGAGCTAAACATAAACCTGAAAAATAGTCAGCCGATGTTTTTTCCCAGAATGGATCTTGGTTACTAGCGTTTTGTTCATATAAAATATTTACAGCTAAGTCATCAACTAGCTCGTTAGCTTTATCGCTATTTCCTTCTTTATAATATTGATAAGGTAAATGTAATGGGTTCCAACCACTACCACGCTGAGGGTTACGGAAGTTTAAAAGGACAACATTATACCCTCTTTCTCTAAGCATGTTAGAGGTTTGTTCATAAATTTCACCTTTTGGATCGGTTATGATCATTGATTCATCATGTTTAGCAAGTGATTTAACCATTGGTAAAACTATCATTTGAGTCTTACCACTACCTGATGACCCCATAACGATACTATGGCCTTCACCATTATCTACCCACATATGTTTCCCATCATTCATTAATGGAATACCACCAGCTTCGGCAGTTTCAGAATTAACTAACACCATTTCAATTCCACGAGCTTTTTTAAACTCTTTCTCCTCTAGCCATTTTGAGTAGCCTTTTTCCTTCTTTTTAGTAGTAGATATACCAAGTCCCTTTTCGACGTCAAAAAAACGGTCAGAGACGCTTAAAACGCTGGCAACTAGGGCAACAACGTATAAAGTCAAAGTTATTCCTAAAAAGTTCTTTCCAAAAGCTGGGAATGGATTAAATCCATGGAATGGGTGATCGATGTCTCCAGCTGCAAATTGGGCAATATTTAGTACAGCTATTGCAACAAAGTACAGTAAAACAACGGCATATACGCCAAACATAATCCAGTCCTTTAAATCTGCAGTAAATTTTAATTTCATACGAGAGCCTCCCTAATGTTTTTTGTTAGTTAATATATACTATTTTATCTTAAATTTCAAGTGATTTAAGTACACTACAATTATACCATAAAAAAGTAATATTTAACATATTACTTTGGGGATTATCTGCTCATTTTTGTTTGTGCAGTAAGCGCATTTATTTCATTAGTTCGATCAGGTAAATCAAAAGATGATGCTAAAGCTGGATCTAGGAAAATTTGAATATCACTCCCAAGTAGCATACAGTCAGTGTTAAGAACTGGGCCTAATTCTTGTCCTTCACAGTGAAATGTCGAAGTATTATGTTTATACTTTGCTTCATCATAATAATCGTACTTTAAAAAATGATACCCATCCTTATCATGTACCATACCTTTTCTGACACCATCATTTTGATTGCTTTCTTGTAAGATAGAGTCAATTGCTAATAAGTCTTCTTTGGGATTCCCACTACCAATTATCATAGATTGCATATTATTATATTGGCGTCCAGCACTTAAAAGACTATCATATTCAGTATCATACACGTTAAATCTGTCAAAAGCTTCTGTATATATGTATCCTGAATCCATTTTCATTAGCCATATCCTATCAGTTTGTTCTTCCATATATATTAAATTACCAAATTGGACTCCGTCTAATTCTTTTTTACAACCAATAAGTGAACCAGATAAAACTATACTTCCACCCAAAACTGCCATTCCCTTAAAAAAATCTCTTCTTGTAATATTTGCCATAATTTTTCACCCCTATATAAATAATTTCCTGTTGTTACTATAACATAAAAAACACTTTTTTACGAGTGTTTTATAGTTTATTATTTTTATTGCCTTTGGCTTTTATTATAAGGAAAATAGCCCCTATAATTAAAATAATTCCTAATAATATCAAAGCAAATTTCAATAATATAATATTCCCAGACGACTTGGCTTCTTTGCTCATTTTTAAATATATCGATTTATCCTTAGCATCTTCTTTTGTAACATGCCAAATATATTTATCGCCGTTAACTTCATCTGCGTTGTTTTCTATTACTTTATGATTTGTCTTTATAGTAATATTTACTTTATCAAGATTTTCAAACTGTTCAAAAAGTTTAAAGTGTTCACCAGTTGATAAAATAGTATTATTATCAACTGTGGCTATTAAAAATCGATTATATGCGTAATTAACCATATAGGATTTTTGAAAATCATTATATGTAAAATCTCCGGTATATTTCATTCCCACTAAATTACCATTGCTCAAGTCTTCTGAATTGTAATATTTGACACCATCAATTTTTTTATTTGATTCTGACTGCATTATGGTGTCTGTAAATAACGGTATAGGCTTTTTTTCATATGATTTATAAAATAATTCACTTGGCAATGATACTTCGTCTGATTCTTTTTCTGGTATGGCAGTAGCAGAAACACTCTCGGTATATTTGTCATCTTTTATTTCTAAATTATAATTTATCTCACATCCTGATACAAAAAATACAAATATCACAAGAAACAATATTTTTTTCTTCATTTTATCACCTTTTATTAGATGCATTATTATAATATGCATCCATATCAATTACTTGATATCCACTTGTACTAAAACCACCTGTACCATATTTGTTTATTAATGCTCCCTTTCCCCAATTTAGGAATTCTGCAGTATAATAACCGCCATCATATGTTCCAATAATTAATACAATATGTCCATCACTTATAAGAAAGTCACCTGGTTTTCCAGCATCTACTGACTTTATATATCCGTTACTTTGAGCCCAGCCTTTTTGTGATCCTGTTTGTGGATATGATGGCAATTTAAAGCCGCCATTATATAATGCCCACCATGCAAAGCCACTACAATCTAATGTAAAGTTGTCATTTACGATTCCGTCAACTTCTGAACTCTGTCTTGGGTGACGGTTTCCATACCAACTAGCCTGGTTATATCGAAGTCTTTTGTCGGTAGACATAATAAAGTCACCAACTAAAGCGACTCCAGCTGCAACAACAGCTTCTCTTGTTCCATAACCGGCTTCATTAACTTTACTTTTAATATGACTGCTAAACGCTCCTGAGTTTTGTAATGGCGTATTTGCTAAGTCATCATTAATATTGTCGCTAGTACTTTCCGGAGCATTAGCTGATGCTTGATAATATGATTCAAAGTCATAGTTACCTACACCGCCACGGCAATCAGATTTAACTTCGGCATTAGCAGTTGATTTAACTATGTCAAGATATTTTGTACCTGAATCAGCTCTACTAGCCCATTCATTTTGTTGATTACTAGCAAATGGTGTATACTTTACATATCCCTCATCATCAACTACAACTTGACCTTTAGTTTCTGCTACTGCCTGCCTAATTGGAGCATCTTCAGCTACAGCTGGTTTATATAAACCTGTCCCCTTTCCACCTGAATATAATGTAGGTCCACCACTTGTACTTCCTTGGGGTGTCCCTCCAGATAATGTTCCACACCCTTTATCAAGGTTACAGTATGCTTGATCAGATGTACAGTTTCTTAAGCTTAAAATCCACTGACCATTTTTTATTGATAGTCCAATACCGTAAGCCCCATTCATTTCTCCACCACGGGTTAACCCATAGCTTCTGGCATATACGGCTTGAGCTTTTTGAGTTTCCGGATTGGATTCGGCGCCTACTTCGCCATAAACAACTCCTGGAATATAAACAGAATCTAAATCTACTGGTTCTTCTCCATCTATAGGGTCCCCAACGCTTCCTTTATCATTTCCATATTCGCATCTTAGGGTTTGAACTTTTACATTAGATACTTCTTCATCAATTCCCCTAATTTTATAATAACAAACAGCGCCTTCACTATTTGTTGCGGAAATGTCTCCTCTAATTTGTTTGTAATAATTTGCTAAATCAATAATTTCCTGAGCTATTTTATCTTTGTACGCCTGCCGTTGATCTTCATCATCTAATTTTAAAGCAGTTTCATAAACGCCACCAATATACCCATTGTCACAAATTTTTTTCATATTAGCCCATCGTGTGCTTGTTCTTTCCGCCTCATGAATTACGTCCTGTCCTGTAGCTAATTGAAATGTAAAATTTCCAAATGAAAATATTGCGTCAGCGCCAAATCCTACACCGCAAAATAACCAGTTATTAAAATCACTAAGGCCTTGCCCAAAAGAATCACTTTTATCTACATTATTTCCAATTAAACATGTTCCGGCTAAAGCTTCTTTATATTTTTCTTCATTATATGAGCCTGTCCATCCTGCAGAATCAGCCATAACTATAGCCGCAGCATTTAACAAATCTACTTTTTCTTCGGAGACGTCTCTTGAAGCGCCACCGGCTGATTCAGAATTTGTATACGTAGCTCTATCTTTTTTTAAATTGCCCCAATAGGCGGTTTCTTCACTTGAATTCCAATCTTCATCATATTCAGATTCAATTACTTCTAACGCACTTCTTTTATGCAAAACAGTTGCAGCTAATGTAATTTCATCAATGCTATCACCTAATGCACTTTTAATTATTTTGATTCTTTCAACAAACTGTTGTTCTTTTTCGTAAGTCTCATCCTCATTACTACAAATAATGCAAAAGGCTTTCGTCTTTGTGGGCATTGCTAATGAAGTGATAAAAACAGCAAAAATAAACGTTATAAATATCAGAACTTTTTTTTGTTTTTGCACTTCACATCACCTCATATTTTATTATTTTTTTTGCTACGAATAAGCATATAAATAATCCCAATAAAAATTATCACAATTATAGAAATCCCAACCATAATAATAGTTTTATTATCGTTTAATAAATAACTATTACCTTTTGGCATTGACATTTTTATTAGAATTGTTTTTTCATAATAATTATCCGCAGTTATATTCCATATGTATTTATTGCCATTAACTTCATCTGCATTATTTTCTAAAACATTTAACTTTGTATTTATAACTATTGTT
Source organism: uncultured bacterium (assembly GCA_959020415.1). Taxonomy (GTDB): domain Bacteria; phylum Bacillota_I; class Bacilli_A; order RF39; family UBA660; genus Coprosoma. The sequence goes on from CAUERX010000020.1 coordinate 13,988, forward strand.
GCCTCGGTTATTTTCTCAGTACCATATTTGTTATAACATTGAAATGGGGCCTGAGTTTCAATAATTAATACTCCATTTTCTATAGTTGATTTTCCACTTCTAAAACATTGATTTAAAAATTTTGAAGAGCTAATGTCAAGATCTTCATAATTATGAGTATATTTTATTGTTACATCATTAAAACCTTTAGTAACTTGCTTTTTATAATAAGGTATACCATCTTTAGTAAGTTTATCTTTATTCTCTTTTATAATTGCAAGTCCTTCGCTACCCAATGTTTCTTTTGAAATTTTTAGTGATGCACTTTCTTTTATTGAATTATCATTAATGTCTAAACTATAATTAACTGTACAACCAGTTAATAAAACTATACACATTAATAATAGTGTTAACTTTTTCATTGCATTCACCTTCTTAAATTTTAACGATTATAATAATTTTCGCCAGCTTTAATTATTTTTTTTGCTTCATGATGGACAAAATAGATTTTATAGTTGTTGTCAAGTTCAATTAAATATTTTGACTCAACTGTATGTATCATAGGGTAATAAGCATTGTCTGGCCCATCTCCGCCATTTTCTTTAGCCGTAACTGCAACAGTTAGTAAATGATTATTATCCGATATTAACACATTGTCAATTGAAATTAATTCATTTATAGTATTGCTATCAACGATTCTTTCTAATTGCCACTCTTTATCATTTAGTCTAGCATAGAGTTCATTGCCTTTATTTTCCTCAAAATTATTTTTATCTATAAATTTATACATTTGTTCTTGCCATTGACCATTTTTTAAAGTTTCATTACTGAAGTTCAAATATTTTTCGATAAATTCTTTTCCTATATTTTTAGCTTTTTCGCTATCTAAAAGAGTATATTGCTGGCGTATATTAACATTTTCATCTTTAGTATTTTTTATATAAATCACTAAAGTTATTGCAATCGCAAAAAAGATAATTATACAAAAAAATACTATTAGTCCTTGTTTTTTATTTGCCATAATATCACATCTTTCTAAAATTATTTACCAATTACGGTAAACCCTGCAAAGTTTATCTGAGATATTTGTGCTTTAGTATACTTGATTGAGTTAGCATTATCTGTTCCAGAATCCTTTACCCAACAATTTTCTCCATCAGTTTTATAACACATAATTACATGATCGGCTTTATATGTACCGCCATCAGCTTTAATAAAGTCAGCTTTACCATTGTCAGATAAAATCATAACTTTATTTCCTTGACTCATGTCGGCTAAAGCTTCGTCAATGTTATAATATGTCGTCGCTTTAAAACCATATTTACCTGTAGCAAACTCAGCCAGTTTGGAAACAACTGAACCGCCTGGTGCATAAACAGCTACATTACCATTATAGTATTCTCTTAATTGATCACTGATTTCATCTGGTCTATAGTTAGTACCTGACAATAAATCTATAACGTGGGTTATTGAGCATAGTCCACAACCTGCCTCTGCAATTGTATGTCCAGCGGCATCATAAATAACACTTCCCCAAGGTTCATCATATTGATTATAATATAATTCATCCCAGTTTTCCGGTGTTTTTGAATTGCCACCTCCTGATGATGTTTCGCTTGCATAAGCAGGATCTACACCTTGCATTATACTTGTCGATGATATAGATGAAAGGAAAAATAATGGCACTACTGTAATAAGGAAAAAAAGACAAACACAGGGTATTAAATACATCATAGTTTTTTTGCTTAATAAACCTGTTTTCTGTTCATTTGTTTCATTAAAGGCTTTAGCTAGTTTATTAGCGGCGCCTATTTTTTTTGCTATAGATCTCATTTTCCCAATCATCTAATCACCACCGTCCTATATTATAGTCCGCCTCCACTTCCGAAGGAATCTAATTCTTGCTCAGTAACAACGACATTTATACGCATTCTTTTACTTCCACAAACGAATAATGCCTCTCCTTGGTTAAAACCTTTAATATTTTCTTTTTCATTATCATTTAAATCTATTAGTTTAGCTAAGTCTTCAACAGCTTGCTTTTTTAATCCCATGACAAGATAATAAGATGCATTATCGAAAATAGCTTTTCCTTGAGTAATAACAGTTCTATCACTAAAGTCAGTTGGTTGTTGAGTAATGATAATAGTACCTGTATTATATTTTCTAGCACGTCTTTGAACTTGGGCTAAGAAATCAGCGCCTAAAGTATTATTACCAGATAATAACACGTGAGCTTCATCAACCATCAATACTGTATTTACTGCAGGATTTAATGTTAAACTCCATGAATATTTTAAAGTATTAAAGAATAAAGCATTTCTGATATTTGTATCAGCATTCATTAATTCTTTAATGTTAAAGATGATAAAATTGCTTTTTGGTGAAATAGTTGTTGTTCCATCAAAATAATATCTTAGTTCTTTAACAATTGGTCTTAATTTTAATTCTAATTGTTCTAACATATCACGTTCTTTATTTTGATCTGGCATTGCTGTGATCTTGCCTCTAACAGTTGCATAAACATCTTTGAAGGTTGGGTAATCAGCAGATGAAAATTTAGTAAAGTCAGTATCAAAATCTATGCCAAAACGGCGATAAGTTTCTTGAACCATTTCACTAAAGATATTTAATACATCTTCAGTGATAGATGGATCATAATATTTCATAAAAGCCTTAATTGTTTGAAGTGTTCTTGTTAGAACAGCATAACCCATACCTTGTCTTAATTCTTCTTCATCGGCATCAACAATAACCTCTAATGGGTTAATCATACCGAATTCTCCACCTTTACCTAATTCGATATAATCTCCGCCATAAAGCCTAGCCATATCTTCAAATTCGCCCTCTGGGTCAATAATAACAATTTGGTTGTCATTTCTAATGTGTGTTCTAACCATTACTTTAGCGGCAGTTGATTTACCTGAACCAGATGTACCTAGAATGATCATATTAGCATTGTTACGGTTATGTTCTTTTTGTTTTTGATATAAAAATTGGTTAAAGAGAACTACTCCACCAGAGAAATCGACGCCCAATAAAGTTGATAAACCTGGATCTTTTATGCTATCGAAAATAAATGGATACATAGCAGCAATAGTTGGTGATGGTATCGGTGTACCAATTCTATCTTCAATATCTTGTTTTGAAAAAATAGGTAACATTGATTTTAATACTTTTTCCTGTTCGAATCGAAGAGGAATAGCACGCATATCCATTGCTTCTAAATAACTTTTTACTTGTAATTTTTTTGAGGTTAATTCATCCTGTGAATCTGCAGTAATCATAATATGTAATTGAAAATCCCAAATTCTTGCTTGACTAGCAGCTAATTGCTTAATAAAAATTTCTAAAGATTCATAATCCTGTCTTAATCTTTCTTGAATTGTAACATCATTTTCTTCTTGATACTTTGATTTTAAATCAGCAATTTCTTTATTTATCATTTTATTGATAACATCAAAAGGCATTGGAATATGTTTAATAACCATTTTAATTCCTGACATACTAGTTAAATTTGCTAAAAATCCTGGGGAAACATATTTAGGATAAGAAATGGCGGTTAGAATTGTCGCATATTTATCTGATACAATAAATTCACTAGGCTTAAAGTCTAACCCTTTTGGAGCAATTTGTGTTTTTATATCCATTATCCAATCACCGTCCCAAATTTAGTAGTTTGACCACCGTTTAAGAAATTATCTAATATTACTCTTAGATCTTCATTTGAAGCTTGCTTTGTTTGTAATCCTGCATTTGCGAAGTTTTGAATTAAAGTTCTAATTCTTTTTTGAATTCTTTCGATATCCTTGTCTTTAAATAGTAAATAAAATTCAGTATCTACGACGTTATTATTAGTAAACATGTTAGCTTTATTAATATCATCAATTATTAACTTTCTTTTTACAGGATTTTGTTGTGAATTATACAATAATTGTAGTTGTGATAAATACGCTGTAATATCAACTGGTCTATCAGCAGCAACAATCCAAAATTCATAATCAATCATGTTATAAACATTTTTTAAATTATTGATTATTGAATATTGCATATCTGGTTCAAGGATAAAAATATTTCTTGGGAATATTTTTACGCCTGTTACTTTTTCGTTTGTATCAAGGACAATCATTCCGTTAGAAATAGATTTTATTGGTACAAAATCATTTGTATATTTACTTTTGTTTTGTTTCTTTGAGGCCATCAGCTACACACCAACCTTTCCATATAAATCTCTGTCTAGTAGTATAAAATCTATAGACATCTTTTATCACTGTACGTATGTTGTGATAATGCGGAATAGGTAATACTAGAAAACCCGTTACCACTGCTGGAGCTAAATCTATTACAGCTCCAAGCAATGATGTAGGATTAATTAGTAATAATAACAAAATTGTTATTCCTGCACCCGTTCCAAATAGTATCAGATCGTATGTTGTAAATACTCCGAAAATCAAAATTGATTTTTTTGAGTTCGCTGGTATTAAATAATCCACTTATATCATCCCCTTTTCTATTGTCTATTTTGGTTGTATTTACGGAATCCAACACGTCCTTGTCTATCCTCATTACTTTCACTTCTAACACTGGCTTGATATGATCGTGAAGTAGTAAGCTTTTTATTTGCTTTTCCAACTGATTCTTCAAGGTTCTTGGCGTCTTTATATGTTGTAATATCACGTCCGTCGTAACCATCAATATTTTGGTTTTCATGATTCTCTCTATCAAATTTTGCCATATAAGGAGCACCTCTTCCAGCATCAACACATTTTTGACCCCACTCATCTTCTGCCCACTCAAAGCTACTTTGTGCAGCATCGAATGCAGCTTGAGCTGCAGCAATTTCTTTTGCAGTCGAATTTTTGTTTTTTAGTGTATCATTATATCGCTTTTCCGCAGCCGCCAAAGCTTCTTCATAGTAAACATAATTCTGTCCACTTGATAACACTTCGCTTCTACCAGCTTCTGTATGAGCGTAATCAACAAATGATTTTTTCATAGCTGCAAAATTATCAATTGTATTTTTATATTGAGCTACCTTTTGAGCATTTGTATAAGCATCCATTGGCGTTCCTGTAACCTGTGCCCACCTATTTCTTACTCTGTTTTCTAATGGGTTATTTTGCCTTTCATACATATTCCAAGCTGTACGACCTCCCTGTGAGGCACCTTTTCCTACATATCCTTTTCCTTTACTGGTAAATCCTTTAGCGGTTCCACCTATAGCTCCAGAAAGTGTTCCACCAACAACATCTCGAGCCCCTCTTAAAGCACCTAAAGCCCCTTTGCCTTTATATAGTTCTCTAGCCATCCCAGCTGTTGAAATAGCTGAAGCACCTAATCCAACTGCGCCACCAATAAGGGCAGTAGCTCCAGCATTTTCTCCAATAGCTTTAAATGGATTTAAATGTAATTCACCTGAAAGTTTAATTCCAAATATTGTTTCAATCATTTGCGGTACTTTTTTAGCAAATGTAAATATTCCAAGTATCAAAAATACATAAACAAATATATTCATTGAAGAATCGCTAGGTGCTATACCTTCATAATAAATTTTAGAGCTATCCTCTGAATATAGAATATCATTAGTTACCATTTGAACTAATCGTAATGCTAGGAAAATGACAGCTAGTCGCAAAAATAACGATACATATGTTTTTAGCGATTCCATAATCCAGTTGTGCAATTTTCCTTGGCTAATGCTTTCCTTAGGATCCATATATGAAACTATCGCAATTGGTGCCACAGTTTGCAAAAATAGTAATTTTATTGCACGAGCAGCTATATCAATACAAAATGTTATTAACAACAATAATAAATATCCACCTGTTAATGTAGAAATTATTGGTAAATAATTTATTGTATAGCTAGTGTCGGCCCCTCCAATTTTCCACCACAGTAAAGAATCAAATGCATCAAAATTGCGAGTATCAATTATTTCACCAGTTTCTTCATTCATTGTTTTAAAGAAATCATTAATGATAATGCCTCGTGATTTGACTGCAGCCTCATCTTTCCACTCTTCACTTAGAGCTTTAAGACACGGTTCACTTCGTGCCATATCTTTTGAACCGAAAACATTTGAGTTGGGCCCATTAGTATGATCAACACCATCCCTACTCACCGGTTGGTTTGGTTTACATTCAGCAATACTCGAAGTATCACCGGATGTATTTAAACTATAAAAAGCTCCAAATAGGGAATACTGAACATCTGTCGCCATCATTTTTATATTTTCCGAAGTATCCTTACCATCGCCGGTCTCGTTAGAGTAATTATCAAACTCTTGCCCAAGTATCAAACTGCCAATAATATTACTAGTAATAATCTTCCCTTGTAGGTAATAGGCTGCCTCGAAAATCAAAGGCACGGTAACAAGTAATACAATTGAAACTAATGTATTAGTTATTAGCTTGCCAAAACCCTTTGATTTATCACTAAAGGCATTAGGGTCAATAATATATTGAACAATTGAAAATGCAACTTTAAACAACATAAATATACCCAAAAGAAGATATATTCTTTTTACCAATTCTTGAACTGTAGGATTATTGGTAAATAAATCTATATTTGCTAAATAAACGATTAGTTCATAGGCTTTAGCAATTAGCGAGTAAACTATATTGTCTATGAAAAAAAACAAAGTTCTTAATTGATTATTTAAAAATTCCATTCAAATCTCGCCTCCTATTTCCCAACTCTACACAATGGGTTTCCATCACTACCAATTACCACTTTATTGTTTTCGTCTTTTTGATAGTTAAAATCATTTACTATATTTAATATCCAACTAATAAGCATCGGTAATAACAACAAAATTACAATGCATATGATTCTTATAAAAGTATGTTTAACGGCGCCCTTGAAGCCATCTTCATCACTGCCAGTTACAGCTTTAATAAACTCAATAGCGCTCATGGCAACAAGTAATAAAACGCCTACAATACTAAGAATTAGAAAAAGAGTATTTAAAAATTCAATGATGTCACTGCCAATTATAGTACAATATTCATTGTTATATTTATAACCAGAGTTTTTGCCTTTGTCTCCCCACTCTACGACACCATCTATATCTTCATCTCTATTTGCTTCTTTTCTAGCATTGCTAGAATCTTCTACTATATCTTTAGCTTCATCACTACTCAATTCTTTTAAATTTGTTCCTTCAACTGTTAGGCATTCTGATCCAGAAGATACAACGTTTGAAATACTACATGAAGCCCAGGCAGTAAGACCCCAGAAATCATTTATTCCTTGGTCTGAAACAGTAAAATGCTGAGTTACTTTAGTTAATAGGTCATACTCATTAACCCATTTTATTTTAGGACAAGATTTAGAAGATACTGTATTTTTAATTGTATCATCAGTTAAATCAAATCCTACTTTTCCTCTTTTTTGATCGTCTGTAAAATTAAACCATCCAGAAGTAGTATCAACTTCCTTTACTTCTGCACAGTAACCTCCATTTGTTGTTTGTGCAAACATTAATGTTGCATTGAAATGGTTTTCAGGCAAACCACCTTCATAATCACATGTTAATGCTTTATCATAATCACTACTTTTTTTGCAAGGCTCGCGGTCCGCTTTTGCATTATCTATATTTATAAAAAACACACTAAAAAACATTATAAAACTAATACATAGTGTTTTAACTAGCTTTGAATTCATAAGAGCCACTCCTTATTTTGGTATTTTTCTACAAATACATTATATCATAAAAAAAGGCAACAATAAATGTTTATTGTTGCTTTTTAATAATTAATTATCAGTATCATCATTATCTGAACTGTCATTTTTATCATTGGTATCTTTTTTATCTTCAGTAGAAACACCGTTAATAAATTTTTTACTACAAGCCCAGATGTCTCCAGTCGTTTGACCTTCGACATTTGATTCTTTTTCAACTCCAGAAACTAAGTTTACTGCTAGTTGAACAATTGTAACAATTAAGAATACCAATAAAGCAGAAATTAATCTTGAAATAAAAGACTTTTGATATTTCTTTATGTCTTCTTCTTTTTTAGCTACCACTGATTTTGCAAAATCTAACATACCCCAAATGATTAATAAAATTGGAACAACTATTTTGATAATTCTAATAATTGTTGCTACTAAATTAAATAATGTATCTGGTACTTCGATGCCGCCACATAAAGTAGTATTTGAAACAGTTTCTTCTAAAACATTCAATAGTCCAAGCATTTTATCCCTACTTTCTCTTGATTAAGTGTATTCTTAATATTTTTATTTATTATACCTGATAATTAGTTTTTGACCGCGCCAGGTTGTTTTTTAATAATTCGTGCAGCACAATCCCAAGCAGTTGTTGCTTTATTACCGTCCCCACTACCAGAAACACTACCAACAGCAGTAACTACTAATTGAACGATTGTAACAATTAAGAATACGATTAAGGCTGCAATAAATCTTTTCATAAAAGTTTTTTGCCCAGCTTTAATTTTGTCCTCATCACCACCAACAGTGGCTTTAGCAAAGTCAATCATACCCCAAATAATCAATAAAATTGGAACTGCTATTTGAATAAGTATAATTACTAAGTTTATCATGTTTCCAACACCGGCAGGTATTGAAAAATTAGTGTTCCCACCTAAACCTGTACAGTAATCTCCTGCCTCTACTAATAAATTTGTTAAACTCATATAAAAATCCTCCTCTTTATGTCTATATGATACTTTAAAAATCGTTATTTGTCAACAATTTATGATTAATAATGTCAAGCGTTTAGAAAATAGGCCTTTATTGGAAAAGTCCAAATAAGCCTTTTTTCTTTTCGCCAGTTTCATTACCTTGTTTAATAAATCCAAGTTTAACTAAGAATGCATCTAAAGCACTGTTAGAATTTTCTTGGTCATACAAAGGCGGGAGACTAGCGAATATTTTAGTATTGGTCTCATATTCGAAATCTAAAACATCATGGCTACTTAACATGCTCTTATTTAATACAAGTTTTTTGTTTTTGTATTTTTCAAAAGCTCTTGGATTACGAGCTAAAAGTTTGTTTAATTTAAGTTTTGATGGTTCTACTAGATAAATGATTTCATTCATCAAAGCTTCAGCTTGATTACTATTATTAATATCTACTAAAATAACATCATTAGTATTATATTTTGCAATATAATTTCCTAATTCATTGGAATTAATACTATGCATTTTATCATCGTCGAAATACATAAAGTCACGCTTTTCAAGTTCTAAAGCTGTAACGCTGTAATTGCGTTCTAGCTGCTTTTTCATGATGTATATTAGACTAGTAGCTCCAGCTTCATCAGTTACATTCTTAACACCGATAACCCTAGCCGTTGATGATTCACGGTAGACTTCAACAGTCTGCATTCCACCATCTGAATAGCTAGGTTCATGATAAGTATCTAATTGATGATACTGAGCAACATCACGATAGCTGTTAGGGTTATTGTATAAATACATAACACCTTCAACATTCATTGTGAAGTTGTAAATACGCATAGAAATTAAATCTGAAAGATATTCTGGGTTAGTGACTTCTGAAGAGCCATCTAATAATAATATCAAGCGATCCATGTCTAATGACAAAGATAATTTTTGTAATGTTTTAATGTCCTTATAATCTTTTAAAGCCGTGATATCTAAAATCATTCTTTGAAAAAAGAAGTTTTTGAAAGTATCAATTATTTCTTCAACAGTAAACTCACCTTCTAATTTTTTTATAACATCAATGTCTAATGTTGCTAAAGCATCACGGTATTTATTAGCGATTATTACATTCATAATTTGGCCCTCCTAATCGTCAATTTTTTTAAATGTCATTGTTTCTCCAACCACCGGGATTCTTAATAGATTACCAGCGAATTCAGAAACAACTGGAATATCAAAATACATAAAGGTGACAACGCGGTAATAATAGTATACATGATCTTTATCTACGCGGTCCTCCATAAGATAAACACAATATTCATAATCATTGGTTCTACTAACAAGAGTTCCTTCTTTTTCATTACAGAAAGAACTGGTGTTTTTACCACCATTTGTATTTAACGGATAGCCAACACCGGTTGTATTAATAGTTTGCCCGTTTCTACTAATACTACCTTTAAGCCAATTGCTTATTTCAGCTATGGTATTTTCATTATAAGCATTGGCTGTTTCCTCAACAGTTTCAGCGGCTTCGCCCTCTTTTTCAATTTCTTCAATGATTTTATTTTTAACTTTAAAGGCTTTTGAATAACCTAGTGAGCCGATGAAAAAGCCAATTAAAATTATAACAAAAAATATAACAATATTAAAGAGCAAAGCATTCCCCATAGATTCTTTCATGCGTTGCCACCTCCAGATGAAAAACGATAAATTCGTTCACCTTTAGTATGGACTGGAATATTTAAAATTCCAGCGATCGGTAAGTCGAGCGAAATATAGCTTACAACACTATAGTTATAATATCTTGGCTGTTTGCTCTTGTTTTTTTCATTTTTTGAACTTGTATCATCTTCATAATAATAAACACAATAGAAGTATTTACTATCAATGTCAGCGTTACCATTAGCTTTAGCAACTAATGGAGCACCATTTCGATCACTTGGACAAGCGTAACTACCACTATTATTTGGTCTTTGGAAATAGCCAAAGCCTTCCAGACGGTTGGCAATTTCAGTTTTAGCTCTTTCATTATAACCTTCATATTTGTCAATAGATTCTAAAATATATGAGTTGACCTTAAATGCTTTATAATAGTTGACAGTAGCAAATAAAAGTCCAAAGACAATAACAATGAAGATGATGATAATATTAAGTGTTAATGTTGTGCCTATTCCCTCACGCATAACTTACCTCCTCTTTATTTAGTAATTAATTGTTAGCTTTATCAACATAGTTATTACCTTTTTCAGTTATTGTGTTAGCCTGGTTTTGAACATTTTCCATTACAGATGTAATGATGATCGTACCAACTGCTAAAACGATAGCAATAAGAATGATTGTAATTACAGTCATATTTGCCTCTCCTGCTGCTTCTTTCATTTAGTAGCACCTCCTTTATTTAAATTATAAATATAATTATACTACAAATTCATCATAGTCATCATTGAAAGTAGTAAGAATATTAAAATTCCTCCACCTGTTCCAAATAGCATAACCATGGTTCTTTGTTCCATTTTATCAAGACGTTCTTGATATTTTTGTTCTCTAGCTTTGTTTTGCAGAGATGAAATAGTTCTTGAAAACATAAGTAATTGTTCCTGTTTGTTTTCTTGACTACCTAATCCGAGGCGATATAATAAACGCATCATACGCATTGAATCACGAACTGGGTATTCATTTGCGAAATCCATATATGGTTGAACGCTTGAATCACCTGCATCGATTTTTTGAATTAATCTCTTTAACCCTGGTTTGAAGATTTCTGGAGCTGTATCAATCGATCTTGAAAGCGCTACTGGAACAGTGTAGTGTTGAATCAAGATTTCCAAACTCTTTAAATAGTATGGAAGGGTTAAATTAATTCTGTGTAAGTTATTTTTATAATAAGTCTTTAAATTCTGATAAGGCATTTTGAAAACTAAATACCCTAAAATAATAGAAATTAAGAAATAGACGAAAGACATTTTTGACATTAAAATGAACATAACAGCAACAATTGTAATTAAGCCATTTCTAATTCTTTGGCTATACAATTTGTTGACATCAACTTCACCATATTTAACGTTAAGTAAAAATTCATAATCGTCTTCCATTAAAAATCTGAAGTATGGTTCAACATCATTAACAAATCTTTTTGAACTAAAATGATGATTGTATTCAAGGATGAGAATGAAAATTAGTCCAATGATAATAAATATTATTCCTAAATTCATTATTCAGCCCCCACATCTTCATTATAGTATTTTTCCCCACTAAGTAGGAAATATGTATTAAGTATAACAATGCCATGCAGTAATAGTTGAACCCACCAGCTTTGAAGCATTTCAATATAAGTATCAACACTAAGTAGAATTTGAACAAGCATAACCATTAAGTATAGAATAATACCAAATTTTAAGAATTTTTTATGGAAATTTGCTCTATCTAAACGGTCACGATATACACTTTCAACAAGCATATCAATGTCTAAACTCATATTTTCTAATGATTCACCTGCATCTCTTGAACCTTCATTTGTAATTTGCAAGAATAGTTGATGCATATTTCTAACAATATAGTAATCATATTTAGCGTTGAAATAATCGATTGATTGAGTAACTGTTCCGTTTTCATAGGCCATATCAATCATAGCTTTTACATCAGATTTTACTGGATCTTCTAATACTCCTGATTCATATACACCTTCCAAGGCTTTTACGAACGACTGAGTAGTTTGAAATTCCATAATGGTATTAGTGGTATATACTTGAATTTGTTCGAAAATAAATTCACTATATACTCGCTTACATCTTAAGTAAGTTAAATAAGGGATAACGACGATTGAAAGAGCTGCATAAATAAGTGAAACTGCAATATTATAGAAGTATAAATAAGTAAGAATTGCAGAGGATGCCGTAAAGACAATAATTTGAATAGCATATTGTCTAGGCGTATATTCTTGACCTAACTCTTTAACCTTTTCCCTAATTACTCTAAATGAATAAGGAGTATATTTTTCGTATATGTATCCAACCTTTTGGTTGATAAATTTGTAAGCATTTGTTTTTCTGTTACTGCGATAGACAATGACGAATATAGCGATCGCAAGAACAACTAGAAATATAATAAATGTCATACTTTTTTCCTCCTTTATTCAAATAAATTTTCTGTTTTTTGAGCCATAACACCAGGTGTTACAGGCGGTAGTGGCTCTGGTTTTGGTGCCACTGAAGCATCACCTGCTGGAACAGGAATCCTTTCACCTAAGAAACGCATTTCTTCTGGTAAAAATACTCCCTGCACTTCTAAATAATCAAGCAAATATGGACTTGGATTATTTCTTATAACCTTTCCATCTGCGCCTTTACGATAAAGAACATTATATTGAGCTTCATTATCTTTGTCAACATAAAACTCAGTAACTTCTGCTATTTCACGAATAAATTTATGAGTTTCTTTATCAGTGTAACCTCTAACATAAATACCGATTTGAACATATCTGTGAATTGTTTTGATGAATTGATCGATATCTTGACTTGTTTCTAATAAGCTATACATACGCTGAGGAATGGATGCTGCCTTATCGGCATGAATCGTTGATAAAATATAATGTCCTGAAGATATCGAGTTTCTAACAGCTAAAACAGCTTCTGCACTACGAACCTCTGATAATAAAATCCATTTAGGGTTTTGACGCATACATGTAACTAATACATCGGTGTAAGATGCAATGTTATTAGTTTTCATAGCAACAATATCACGATGAGGGAAAATTTTATCTAAGTGCAACTCTAAAGTGTCTTCAACAGTTATAATCTTTTCATCTTCAGCTATTTTTGAAGCTAGGTATTTTACTAATTCAGTTTTTCCTGAACCGGTTTCTCCACAAGCAATAATATTACAATGACCTTTAACGCAATACTCCAAAAACTCATGAATATCTGGTTCAATATATTTTTCAGCAATGATTTTTTCTTTTTGCAATCTGATTTTGGCCGGTGTCTTACGAATAACACAAGCAATACCATTAGTAGCGATTGAGTCGTGAACAAAGTTCAAACGAAGTTCAGCACTTTCAGCATCTAGAAATGGGTGAGCCATATTAAAGGTTTTCCCCATAACATTTGAACACTGGAAGGCTAATTTTTCCATAAAAGCATCATTTATTTCTGGTTTTTCAACACGGTAAATACCTTTGTTTAAAGTTTTTAAATGAATTTGCCCTTTATTATCATAAGAAATATCGGTTACTTGTTCATTTTCTAAATACTCTTTTAATGGTCCAAAATCTATTTGGTCAAACATATTTTCATTCATAGATTATTGCCCCGTTGTTTGAGCTGAATTAGTTGTTCCTACATTTATATCTTGAGTAAAGGTGTGAACTGTACCGTCTTTTTCCGTTACTGTAGCATCTAGTGTACCGTTTGCAGTGAATTGAACAGTTTGTTTTGTTTTAGTTACTTTAACAACTTGTCCACCGTCTTTAGCATAAGTACATGTATAAGTGCTTCCACAACCTTTTGGATAAGTAATTGTTACTTTGTTTGGTGTACCACCAGTTTGAGCGATTGTTGGCATTAATTCATCGTCTTCTTCAGTTGTTTTATTAGTTATTGGAATATTAACAGCGTGGGCTTCAATGTAATCAGCTAATTGTTGAGTTGACACTTCAGTAGCTCCTTCGGTACTAACGCTTCCTCCATGTGGAACTGGGAATAACACAACACCAAGTGAACTCATATAAGAAGCTTTTCTTAATAATAAGTTAATATCTTCTGGAACTCCGAATATTAACATTGATGGACTTCTATCTTCACTAGTATTTTCGAAAACGTCTTTACCTCCTGAATCTTTAACAGCTAGTACTTCTACGTTTTCTACTAATTTACCTAACATCACTTTTTCGTCGTTACCATTTCCGGTTTTCATGTAGATATCAATCTTATTACCTGGATAAATTGAATTACCATAAGTTGTTTCCATATCTACCGGGAAGTTATAAACAACTTCACCTTTTTTTACTTTTAAGAATACTGAATCTGGTAATTTACTTTTGGTTACAACTGTATCTTTATAGAACATGCTACCTTTTGGAATTACAGAGTTAACATTACTGTAGTTTCCAACAACGCTATTTCTGTCAGTAATAACGTTATCACCAACTGAAATTGCAGGCATATCAACTAAGGTAACCATATCACTAGTAATTTCAGTTCTTGGTTGAATAGTTTCAGTTGCCACTGGAACTCTAAGCGGTTGAACAGCTTTATTAATTTGGCTACTATAGCCAATGTATAATAGCACTAAGATTATGATTACCCCAATAATGGTAACCGTGTTTTTGTTTTTTAAGAATCTTTGCGCCGAAGCTAAAAAATTATTCATATTTTCTCCTCTTTTCTCTTTTATCTTTAATATGGTGTTTCCATTATAGCGTCGATTGAATTGTCTATATCAAACGTAAATGTTTGATCATCGCCTAACATTGCTGCTGGCGATCCGCTAACACCACTAGATACCCTTATACTGACCTTTGGCGGGGCCTCATTCACATCGATTATTTCAATATGATATTTTCTACCAGTATGGGCACTTTCAGCAAATCTTCGAACAAAGTTTTCAACAAACTTTTCTCTATCAATTCGAACAATTCTAGAAGTTTTATAACTTCCGTAATCTAAAGCATCCCACATGGCAGCTTCTGTGACTTCTTTTAATAGTTGTGAGTTATGTTCATCTGTGTTAGTAATGGTTTGAAACAAAACAATGAAGAAGACTGAGGCGACTCCTAGCATAATTACTAGAACTCCCCATAAGGATTTATTCATTTACTATCACCTCTTTTTTCATTGGTTACCATATCCACCATACTTACAAGTATAGAAGTCATCCTTGCCACTATTTTTACAACTTCCTCCAGA
>CAUERX010000021.1 GCA_959020415.1 uncultured bacterium
ATCATTTAAGCCAAAATTTATCAAAAACTCTAGTTATTATTTTAACTAAAGTCAGCTAACTTTATTAACATTATAAATTTTATAACTATTAAAATATAATTAACTTTACAATCGTCCTTTTTTAGTTACAAATAATAACTGCTTAATGCATAACTTTTTTCGTCAATCTACTGATAATATTCCCAGTTTTCTCTAGCATACGAATTAATAATTTTCCACTTCTTTGACTTCTGTTTAAATTTCATTAAAAATTTTTAAATTATCTCCTTTATATTAAATTGTATCAAATTATTAGTATTAAATATATCACTATATATTTAATTATACAAATAAAAAAGGTCTAAATTTAGACCTCTATTTAATTTCGATAAGTTTTTTATTTTTATCTTCATTGATTTTTGGAATAGCTATTTTTAATACTCCATCTTTAAATTCAGCTTCGATGTTTTCTTCATCAACATCACCAACATAGAATTTACGTTCCATAGTACCATAAAATCTTTCTTGACGAATGATATTTTTTTCTTCAGTTTGTTCTTCTTTCTCTTTTGTTGCTTTAATAGTTATATAACCATTATTGCATTCAATTGAAATATCCTTTTTATCTAGTCCTGGAATATCAGCTTCAATATGATAAATACCTTCTTTCTCATAAATATCACATTTCATTGTATCAAAGTTTGATCCATCCATGAAGTTGTCAAAAATATTATCCAAATAAAATTTCCTAGGTAACATACTCATTCATATCCCTCCTTCACATTATAAATATATCACCCTTTTTAGCACTTGTCAACAACGAGTGCTAAAAAAATAAAACTTCATTATTTATAGTGTGAAGTAATGTTAATTATATACAATTAATCTTTTATTTAACTTTCATTTAATAATTTATCTTTAATTAAAACAATTGTTCCGAGTATAAATAAAATTCCAGTAACAATTAAAATATATTCAATTTTAACTATGTCTGCTAACGGTCCATAGATTACCATAGCTAATGGCATAACTGTTCCACTTATAATAGCAATTAGGGAAAAGATTCGGCCTTGTTTATCGGCATCTACTTGTTCTTGGAAAATAGTAGTAAATGGGGTATTAATAAATGGCGTAGTAATACCGCATATTCCCATCCATATTAGGTAAACAACAAAATTAATAGGTATACCTAATAAAATAGCGGTAATTCCGCATATTAGGCATCCAAATCCAATCGTCTGAATGCGATTTTTAAAGCCTCCCCAAGCAGCAATTATAACACCACCTACTATATTTCCAATAAAGAATACAATTTCATTTAAGGTAAGATAGAATGGGTCAGCCCCAAATGTTCTAGTTACTAAAAGTGGAGTTAAAATAGATAATGGCGCAATTAAGAAATTAGCAAGTAATAGATATTTAATCATACGACCAATAAATTTATGGTTTTTAGTATATACAAGGCCTTCTTTAATTTCAGCAAAGTAATTAGCTTTTTTTCTTTCTTTTTTCTGATAATTAACTTTTACAAAAGAGAAAATTGAAATACCAATTATCGCTGTTATAACATCGATTAAGAAAATATATTGTAATTCAACACTTGCCAATAAAGCACCGCTTACTGCTGGTGAAACAATTAGCATAACTGATTGAATAGTTGTATTAACGCCATTTACACGCATAAATTGGTCTTCAGGAACAATTTCAGGAATAAACGAAGTGGTAGTTGGCATTTGAATTCCACTACCAAGAGAACGAATGGCTAGAACTGAGAATAATAACCATAAAGCATCATATCCTAATGCAAATGAAATGGCAATCAGTAAAGTAGCCACAGCTATACTACTGTCAGCTAAAATTATGAGCATTTTTTTATTATATCTATCAGCCCATACGCCAGCAAATAATGAAATTAAAACTTGCGGGATAAAGGCACATAAAGTCGCAATGGTCATCATTATTCCCGAACCAGTTTGTAAGGTTATATACCAAATGATAGCATATTGAACTAATGACGAGCCAAATAGAGATATAGCTTGGCTTGTTAAAAACATGCTTATTTTCTTTTTCCAGTTTTTCATAAATACTCCTTTATTAATATACTTTCGGCGATAATTCTACGTCTTTAGTTGTTCTAAACTGATATTCGGCAGCTAGGAAAGCTATAACTAAACCAACGATTAAATTGACAATTGGCATATTAAAGTTTAGTAAAGGCAAAATGTTATCAGCAATAACAAAGGCTCCACTTATACTAGTTGAAATAATTATAATTGGCCTTGTAAACCAGACTCCGAGCATACCCACGATGAGGC
Organism: uncultured bacterium; assembly: GCA_959020415.1. Taxonomy (GTDB): domain Bacteria; phylum Bacillota_I; class Bacilli_A; order RF39; family UBA660; genus Coprosoma. Next base: position 2,295 of record CAUERX010000021.1, read on the forward strand.
CGGCTGTAATACTTAAAATTGTGCTAAAGGTTCCTGCTTCAATAAAAACGCTACAAGCGGCATAGGCTAAGACAAAGCAAAGTACAAAAATACCAGCTAAATAAAGTTTAAAGGCTAAAAAAGCAATTAATAGCCCAGTTAAAATTGAGACGACAAAGGTTACAAAACCTTCCCCTAAGGCACTAGTTAATCCTGCATTACACAAATAATAACCAATACCAAATCCAGCAACGGCAATTAATAGCTTGTTAAGTCTAAAGCCAAAAAGGCAAGTTATTACAGCAATAATTACGGTTGTTATTATAGTAGTTGTTAACATATATTACTCCTTTATAATTTATTTTCTTCTTTTTTGCTATCACTTGTAACCATGGTTTTTAAGGTTCCAAGTAATAATTGTTTTGAATGTTCATCAACACTGCTTGCTTCTTTTATCATCGCAGATATTTGCGGGAACTTTAATTCTTTTAATTGATAGAAATATTTGATTTTACTTTCCTTTAGAACGTCAAAGAAGGTGTTTATCAATTGTTCTTTGTTTTTCTCATCAGTCTGTTCTAACCAGGTGTTGACTTGTTTCTGTATTTTTGCGCTAGTTTTTGATTGTTTGCCAGCTACGAGAAATCCACCAAAACAATTCCATGAAGTAAGGTCATGTTGCTGAAGCCCTATCTCTTTTGATTTAATAACTTCACAATCTTTTGGGTTTAGTAAAAGAATTCCAACTAGGCTATCTTCAGGCATATACATTTTTAATTTGGCAGCCATTTTTTTGTACTTAGCAGATTTAAATTCTTTTGGTAAAAATCCTGGACCATCGTTATTATATACGGTTTTAATTTTTCGATATATACTACTATCTGTTTCCATAACGCTGGCCATTGCTAAATTGCCACCTTTGGAATGGCCGCCAACATAAATTGTTTTATCGGTAAACTTAATGGTTTCTTTTAAATAATTAGCTGCCAATTCTTGAGCAGTTACTGGATATTTATATGAAAGATCAAAGTTTTCTTTCCAACCAATTAAGGAATTATCTGTTCCGCGATATGCAACATAACAAATTCCACTGCCCATTCTAAGGGTTAAAGCACTAAACTGGGTTTGATCATCAAGAATAGAAACAAAATTAGAAAATGTTGTATCTTTATATCTTTGACCATTAGATATTTTTTCTAGTATTTTAATTGCTTTAGCACTTAAAGAACTTGAATCATTTTTTTGTTTACTTCGATTTTTAACTAAACGATTAATTTCTTTAATATTAATAGTTTCTTTACCCATTATATGTTCTAGCGAAAGATATGCTAAAGTAGAACATATAATGTTATCCATGTCATTCCATGAATACTCTTTAAATGAAACATTATTATAATAATCTAAATAATCAAAAACTGTTTTCATGTTAGTCCTCCTTTTAGTATAAATGGTTTCTAACTATCATTATAGCAGAAAATATTAGATAATTGATAAAGAATGCTTATATTATGACAATTTGTGGATAAATCAAATAAGTGTTTTTATAGTTTGAGCATAAATTATAAATAAGGAGCATGATAAAATGGTTATTATTAATGATACAACGGTGGTGGTTACAACATCGGTAGAGCTTAAAACAGCCTTAGAGGGTTCTAATCAATATAATTATATTTACTTTGGAGCAAATATTACATTGACTGCGGGCATTTCAATTAATAAAAATAAAACTTCAATAACTATTGATGGGACATATAACGGAGTAACTTATACCTATACAGATATGAAAAGTGCAAGCGTTTCGGATACAATTTCTGTCCAAGATAAAAACATAAACACGGTTATAGTCAAAAATTTAAATGTTACCGGTTACAATTATTACGGTTTAATTTGTGTACTTGAAGATGAAAATTTAAAAGATGTAGTTATTGAGTATAACAATATAACTTATAATGGTCCACAAATTACATTTCATCCTACTGGATTATCTAGATACATTGACTGCACGATTAATATTATTACTGCTTATAATACAGCCAATGAAGTAGCTGAATGTAATAGAATTGAGATTGGTGGTAAAACAACCATTATTCACGGGTCTACAATTGATACTATGTTTTGGTTTAGAGGTAGCACTACACCATATCTAAAAATTCTAGATAACGCTATGGTGAATTTAACTAGTACTTATAGGGAACTTTTTTATGGTGTAACAAATTTAAGTTTTATTGTAAATTCAAACGCGAATTTTTCTTTAACAAGCCGCAATGGAATGGGTTATAATAATTTTTCTACTAATAATGTCTTAATTGATAAAAGTGCGTCTGTAAAAATTGTTCAAACAGGACTTAATGCTTCTTATCCAACTTGGTATTGTAATGGACCATTTACGATGAATGAAGGATCATCATTACATATAATAGATAATTATCCCGGTATTGCAGCATCTAATTATAGTATTTATTTTATTTCAATAAACGCGTCTTTTACCTTAAATAATCCTAAAGAATTGGTGATTTATAATAGTGGTACTAATGCTTTATATACAAACGCTAACATTAATTTTTATTTTCAATTTTCTAGAATTAATTTTTGGGAAAAATCAGCAAATATTAGTATAGCTGGTTCTATTACTGATTTACCATTATATTCGTGGTATAAGGCTAGCGCAATTTCAACTGTAAACGGAACCTTTAGTGCAACCACAACGACTTTAGTTTCAAATAATTTTACTATAGATGAATTAAAAACTTTACCGGCTTTAACCAATTTTAGTTTTCAAAATAAAAAAGTAATTTCTATAGGGAAAACTCCAATAAAAATGAATATTATTACAGATAAATCTCAAGCAATAAGCGGAACTACAAGTCCTTTTGCGACATTGATTATTACTTATAACGCTATTTCTAAAACAATAACTGCGGATAAAGACGGATTATTTAATTCGCCACTAGATAGTACGCTAGCAATTGGCACAGTTATTTCTGTTTTGGCAAATGTAAAAAATAGTTTTATATATAATAATACATCAATTACAGTAATTTATAGTGGTGATTTAACTTTAGACTCAGTACCTACAACTATTAATTTTTCAACAACACCATTTTCTATTAATCCAGTTTTATGCCCAAGAATAGATGACATAGTAATTCAGGTTACTGATACTAGAGTTTTTAGCAGCAACTGGAAATTATATGCATCCGTTGATAAAAATTTAACTTCAGCTAATGGTTATGTATTAACTAATTCGTTAGTTAATATAAATGCCAATAAAACAATTGATGTTTTATCTTCAACGCCAACTTTAGTTTATACGGGGCAAGCTAATGATGGTCTTACGAAAGTTACTAATGTAACTTGGCCGAAAAACGAAGGAATTATTCTAAGAGTGGCTAACGAACCTGTTGAAAATGGCGAAACATATAAAACCAATATAATTTGGACTATTGAAGAATAAACTGCAAATGTCCATGCAGTGTAATAAATTTACAAAATAATATATAAGAACACTTTCTAAAAGTGTTTTTTTAATAGTTCATAAATAGTACAGTAGTTATAAACAAAAAAAATCAAGTGCAAACAAAAGTGTTTACATCCTCGATTTTTATTTAGATACTAATTATTTAAGTAATTTTAATAACGCCAAAATGGGGTATCACATCCTTGATAATGGCTCTTTTTTTGCATAACACCATATACTATAACTTCGTTGCTTGTAAAAATTTGATTATCTGAATTTACTTGGAAACTTCCTCGTAAAATAAAATAACCATTACTATTTTTTCGCAACTTGAAACGTAATTGTCGCTGTCTCAGTAGCGGCAATGTCAGCTAAATTAACAGTTAAGGTATTACTTGCTGAATCATATTTATATTGTGATTCAATAGCTGGTTGCTCATTAATGGTAACACTGTTCGCAACAAACGTTACTAAATTACCGTCTAAAACATCTGTAACTACTGGTGTACTATAAGTCTGCTCTGCTTGATTACTTATTGTAATAGTATATGTAAGTAAACCGTCTGCCCAAGATGTTTTGTTAGCGGTTTTTGTCAGTGTTAAACCTGAAATTAGATTAACAACTACGGCTGATGATGTCAGTGATGTTGGCAAACTATTATATGTTCCCGTCGCAGTTGCTATATTTGTTAATTGACTATTCATTTTTTACCTCCTTATTCTAAAATATGCAATTGAGTAAAAATGATTGTTATGATTTTATTAAATAATTTTCTTTGTCTAAAAATGACAATTTTTTGAAAAAGTAATTAACAAATTGTATGATGTATGATATGATTTAAACGGTTGGAGCGTGAGAGTATGAAGTATGGTTTTAATAATGATATTTATGTAGAAGTACAAAGCAAAAAAATTAAAGAAAAAATTAAGCAATTTGACAAGTTATACTTAGAGTTTGGTGGAAAGTTATTTGATGACTACCATGCTAGCCGAGTATTACCAGGATTTGCTCCTGATTCAAAAATTAAAATGTTATCGGAATTAAAAGATATTACAGAAATTATCATATGTATAAATGCTGGCGATATTGAACGAAGAAAGATTCGCGCAGATTATGGTATTACTTATGATATGGAAGTTTTAAGATTAATCGATGAATTTAAAGCTTTGGGCCTTACTGTTAATAGTGTAGTTATTACCTTATATAAAGGTGAAGAAAGCGCTAAAAAGTTTAGAAACCAATTAGAAAAAAGAAATATTAAAACCTATATTCATACCCCAACAGCAGGATATCCAACAGACGTAGATATTATTGTTAGTGATGAAGGTTATGGAGCTAACACTTATATTGAAACAACCAAACCTTTGGTAGTTGTAACGGCTCCAGGTCCAGCAAGTGGAAAATTAGCAACTTGTTTATCGCAGCTATACCATGAGTATAAAAAAGGCATTAAAGCCGGTTATGCAAAGTATGAAACTTTTCCAGTTTGGAATTTACCATTAAAGCATCCGGTTAATGTTGCATATGAAGCAGCAACAGCTGATTTAAAAGATGTCAATATGATTGACTCATTTCACTTAGAAAAATATGGAATTACTTCGATTAATTATAACCGTGATTTAGAGGTCTTTCCAGTTCTTAAAGCAATATTAAACAAAATTACAGGAAGTGATATTTATTATTCGCCAACAGATATGGGCGTTAATATGATCGGATCTTGTATTGAAAATGATGAAGTAGTTGCTGAAGCTGGCAAACAAGAAATTATTAGACGTTATTACAAGGCTTTATGCGATGCTAAAACTGGAATAGGCGACGAAGAGACTGCACAACGTATTAAAATATTAATGAATGAGCTTGAAATCGATCCTATGGAAAAAAGAGCGGTTATTACAGCAGCTAATGCAAAAAGTAAGAAAGAAGATCTGCCAGTTATTGCTATTAAACTTCCTAACGGAAAAATTGTTACTGGAAAGAAAACTGATTTGTTAAGTCCTGCTAGTAGTTTAATTTTAAATGCGATTAAAGAATTAACTAATATTCCGGATGAGGTTTATTTACTAGCGCCTAATGTCTTAGAACCTATTTTAAAATTAAAACCTAAAACACACCAAGAATCGCGTTCATTAAATTTAGAAGAAGTATTAATTGCTTTAAGTATTTGTTCTGTTACAAATCCAATTGTGGAAAAAGCTTTGAAAAAATTAGAGAAATTAGATAGTTGTGAGGCTCACGCGTCATTTATGGTTTATAACGGTGATTTAAATACCCTTAAAAGATTAAATATTAATTTAACATGTGAACCAATTTTTTATTCAAATAATCTTTTCATGAGTGAATAAAAATACTTGCATTTTTCGACAAAATGTGATATGATTTATTTGTAGTTAGTTTTAAGTAATTAGCTTTATGATGTAAGTTTTATTACTGACCTTCATTGGTCAGAAAAACAGTTCGAAGTTTGAACTGTTTTTTTATTTGTTTTTTCGGATTTAAAAAATTTACTATTACATTAGTTACATATTATTTCGGCATTATAGCTTTTTAGTTTTTAGATAGAATTGTGAATAATGGTAATTCGTTGTTCTGACAACAAAAACGATTTTTTTATAAGTGCAAGGTCTTCGGGTTCAATAGCTTTTTCTTCTTTATCAATAAACTTTAATAAACAACTGCCCTGTCTACCATAATTAGCAGCTAATCACATATTATTTAATTCCTTATTTTTCTCATTTTATCACCTATATTTATTATAACAGAAAACATGATACTTTTAATGAGATTACTGAAAAAGATAACAGTAGTCTTTTTAATTTAGGACAATATAAATATAGGGATAATGGTGATAATGATAGATTTTTCATTTGTAATTGAGATGTTAAAAGATAAATATTCTTCAACAATGGGAAGAACCTGCAAAGATGTAATGAGGATTTTCAAATACCTATTGTTAAAATCATATTTTAAAATGTCAGATAGAGGTTTAGTAGAAATAACCAAGACAGACATGTTATTTAAATACTTTTTATATGTAACTTTTTTATCAATAATAGAAAAATCAATAGATTAAGTGTATGTTTTTCACTATTGATTTTTATTTTTACTACTTTTTCAGCAATCTCTTAAAAGTCCTCTTTTTTTAACCATAAATTAATTTTTTCTTTTAATGTATTTAAATATTTTTTATTTCCTTTGTTTTTATTCATTAAATAAAAATGCATACTACCATTTATTAAACACCACTTTAACTTATTTTGATTATAAATTCCTATTTTTTTATAACCTTTTAAAAAGTCGGTAATATCTTTATCATTTCTCATAAAAGTTTGTTCTGGACGCAATATTAATGCCCACGCAATATCCTGTTCTTTAAAACCTCTTCCGGCATATTCCCAATCTAAAATTCCAGATACCTTGTCGTTTTTCCACAGAATATTTCAATAGTGAAAGTCACCATGAATAAAAGTGTCATAATCTATATTTAGAGGTTTGTGTTCGATAAGATAGTCTATTACTGATCTTTCCCACTCATCCAAATTTGGATAATTTTCTATCTTAGGGTAGTCATTGATATCACGTTGTCGTGCTTTCTCCCATTCTATATTGCAGTTATGGATTTTTGCCAGCATTTTGCCATATTCAAATAAATACGTTGTTTTATCAACGTGTAAATTACTTTTTAGTAAATAAGATAATTTATCACCATTTATTTTTAGGGTAGCAATATATGTATATCCTCTAAATTTACCACTTTCTAGTATTTTTGGAACTGGAAATGTTGTTTTTATATTTTGTAAAATTTTGATTTCATTAGAAAAATTAGCAAATTTGCCACGTTCACTCTTTAAAAAAAATTCAATCATATGTTCTTTGTAATATCCTTGACATTCAAATACATCATTACCTGCTGGAGGATAACTAATAACTTTTAATAGCTTTATATTACTAAAGGGAATTTTGTTTATATCAACTAAACTTTCACGCCATTTATCCTGAACTTCACCCATAGATACATCCTTTCTTAATTTAAAATAAATTGCTTATTATTTCCAAATTCAAACTTATCATTAGCGACCAGTTCAAAATGTTTTTTAGCAATATCCAAATCCACTAAATCAAATTCATAATCATTATGTACTTTGGTATAAACAATGCCATTTTGGTATTCGAACATTGCTTTTTGAGAATTTCTTGCGCTTGGGATTAAAGTAACTGCTTTAAGTCCTTCAGTTAACCATTTTGGAATAGTTTCAGTATCACTAATAAGTCTTTCTTTAATGCTTTTTCTTTTATTACTCATAGCCTTTCTGATCATTCTTTCTTTTATGGTTTCAGCCTTCACTTTTCCAATTGCGATCACACATATTAATTCTTCAATATTTTTTATTTTCAGTTTGTTTTTATCAAATATTCCAACAACCCAACAAGTTCCAATGCTTAAATTAGTTAAATGCAAAACTAGTTGTTTACCATAGTATCCAATTTTTTCTTTAAGATTTTTATCTTTAATGTCACCTTTCATTAAAATCAATGATTTAACATTATTAAATAAGTCATAACTTTTCTTAAAACTAGAAAAGGCTTCACTACCATCTTCTAAAAATTCCATAGTTAACTAGATTCTTTATTTAATGTTTCTATATAGGAGTTAATTTGGTTGATCTCTTCTTTTAAAAAACTAAACTTATCAAATGTTCTTCTGGAAATTCTATTTTCAATCGCTTCCAACATTTTATCACCTATAATAAGTATAACAAAAAACTTGATATTTTTGTATCAAGTTTTAATTAAAAGTCGAAGTCCTACTGAATTTCTCATGGCAACATAGTTAAACGGGTTACAAACTTTTTTATTGGTTTTCATCTTCTTTTTTATCAGTGTCCCCTTTAATAAACTGTTGTTCAGTTAATTGAAAACATCTCTTCATTGCTACTTAATCTTAAGCTAAATTTGCCATTGCCTTGGCATAATTAGTTTTGATATAATCCTTAAAATATAATAATTACGTTTTAACTTACCTTGCATGTATTGTTTATTTCTACATCACTTAAGCCACTACCTGTAAACATGCCAGTAATAGGTTTTGTTGTTGTCCCGTTTGAACCAACAGCTATTTTTGTTATGTTTGGTGTATTTTGAAAAATAGAACTTATTTTGGTTGCTTTTCTAGTATCAAAGCGCTTACACCAATTTGAAATTACAAATTATGAAAATGGATATATAAATATACAAATTGTTTTAACATACTTAAGTCTTTATAAATCAACGTAATGATGAAAAAACTTTTATAGAATAAATATTAATGGGGTAAGTGGTGTTATAGCTTTTCAGTAAGTTGTGAGTAAAAGACTATGTTAAGTCTATAAAGCGCATCAGTTTAAACCAAATGGTGCCCCCGAAATTATAAATTTTCCATCCGCTACATTACAGAATATTACGAATTGTAAAGTACAACATCCAAATTTAAAAGTAGTATATCAATTATGAAATCATTAGATATAATATTAAAGAATTTTTATAATAAAACTATACTTTTTTTATTAAATATTTAAGGATACAAAGATACATCTAATTTTTGAGAATTAAATGAAGTATCACTTTTAAGATATAAACCAAATATCCTTTTCTTTTTAGCTAAGCTTGTAGGTTTTACTTTAATAATTTTAAACAAATTATCTATTAAAGACTAATCTTCATCATCTTCCCACTCAATTACTGAAAAATTTTATTTCTTTTTTAGTAATTCAATATATTCTAAGGCATCTTTTTCATTCTTCATTTCTGAAGTAGTTATTTTATAAACACCTTTACCAAAATACTTATCTATAATACCCTTGCTCTCATAATCTAATAATTGATTAACTTTATGCGATTTTAGTTTTAAATCAATTAACTCAGCACTACCTTTTCGTTTATATTCTCTAATAGAAATATTATCTAAATAAGTTGCTATAAATCTACATTTTATTTCATAGGAAATCATCTTCCATAATTCATTTAAGTCAATAGTATCAAACGTTCTTTTTTATCGTTGACAATTCTACTATCAATGGCAAAACGTACATCATGTCTTAACTTACATTTATTAAAGTCTTCTGCAATATCACTATCAACTACTATGTGATTACCAGTAAGTAAATTACTTAACTCTAATAAATCATTTAATTTACTGATTAGCACATCTTCAATAACTTCTTCACGAATATAAATCTCACAATCTTTACATTTGTAATAAAGATATTCTTTTCCATTTGGTTTCTTAGTGCCATTACACATCATTATTCTACCACACTTAGGGCATTTTACTTTCTGCATAAACAAATAATTTTTAGCTCTATAATAATTACGACTATTCCTAGATATTACTTCTTGGCAATCATAGAATAAATCTTCACTAATTATTTGAGGAACTTTATCTTCAATTATTCTTGTTTCTTTCGTTTCTATTGTTTTTCTATGTTCATAAATGCCAATATAACATTTATTATTTAAAATTGTAGATATTGAGCCATCACTCCACTGTCTATGAATAGGAGTTTTTTCCATTTGTTTCTTCATCTAAAACATATTTAGAAATTACTTTTGGATATTTTTTCTTCAAAATTGTAGATATTTGAAAATAAGTATTGCCGTTAGAACATAAATTAAAAATTTCTCTAACAATCTTCGCCTCATCTTCAAAGATTTCCCACTCTTTAAGTTTTTCTTTTATTGTTTCATCTAATTTATGTCTATAACCTAAAGGTGCTTTCCCGCCAAAGTGTCCCTTATCAACAGCACTTTCTACACCTATAATTGTTCTTTCCTGAATTAACTCGCGTTCAAATTGGGCAAATATTCCTAAGATACGAGCAAACATCATACCTGCCGCACCACTTGTATCAATTTTCTCACATAGAAATTCAACACTACAATTATACTTTTTTATTTCATTAAAGAACTATTCAAAATCAATAATACTTCTACTTAATCTATCCATTTTGAATGCTAAAATTAAATTAAATTTATGCTTTCTCATATCCTTTAACATTTGAATATATGCTGGTCTATTTTCGGTTGATTTTCCACTTATACCAGCATCAATATATACCTTATAAACTTCATAACCATTTGCTTCACACATAGCGCGTAATCTCTTTTCTTGTTCTTCTAAACTATGCCCCTCTCGTGCTTGGTCGATTGTACTCACACGAGTGTAAATAGCAACTAATTTTTTATCTTCACTAAACATATTTATTGACTCCTTCTAATAATTTAATATCAAAATTATAGTTAACACCACTTTTAATGGTTTCAAAATACAAATAACAAAATTTTCAGCATAATAACAATAATCATACAATTTAACCATATCATTTTATATATTTAATATTGCTATCACTAACATTTAATATCTTTAAAATGGTATATAGAGGAGGATAAACAATGGAGAATAATTTAAAAAACATACGTAACTCTAAAAATCTTCTATAAACCAAAGTGGCGATGGACTTAAATACTACTCAAGAAACTATATCTTCATACGAAACTGGGCGTATTTTCCCTAATGCCGATATGCTTATTGCCTTAGCAAATTATTACAATACATCTATTGATTACTTATTATGTCGGACTAAATATGATATGCCTATCAATGATATTAAGCCAAATAACATCTCTGAGAGTGATTTTATACTATTAAACAAAATCAATAAATTATCTTCTATTAACAAAGCCAAAATAGAGGGTTATATTGACGGACTTAATGATAAATAACTATACACAATTATTATTAAATCTTAATTATCACTTTTAAAATAGCAAAAAGATTATTTAATATATACAACAAATACCTAGATTTTTTATATTCATTTATATTTTTTTGAATACAAATTATCTAGGTATTTTTCTATTTATTATTATACAAGGACATCTATTTATTTTATATCTATTATATGATAGTTAAACAGTGATTAAAAAATCTATTTTTTCCTTTAATAATAGGTTTCTTCAAATCTATCCCTAATACTTATATTCTGCACTTTATTATAATTATCTTTTATTTTTGATAATCTAACTTGCTTCATATATTCCTTTTGTTCTTTTTCTTCTTGTTCCTTAGTAATACTATAAAAATAATCTTCTATTGCTTTAAACTTAATATCTAATGCCATTAACTTATTTTCATAACTTTCTTGACTAATTAAATTTAATCGGTGTTTCTTATCTAATCTTTTTCTCGCACTTCTCAATTTTAGATATTCACTATAATAATCTTTAAGACTATATTTAAAATCTTCTTCGCCACTATAATTGCAATTAACAAATCTTATTTCTGCACTTTGATCTATAAAGTAACCAGCCATTTTTATATTGCAAGTCTTTTTATATACTTTCTTTTTACCTAATTTACTAATATCAAATTTTTTTCTCATAAATACTAGGTATTTCACACCAATTTTTATCTACATAATCTTTTATAAGATTTATTAAAGTAAAACTAGGTTTACTAACTATTAAAATATGGATATGAGGGTCGGTATGATAATTACCTTTATACCAATTATTCGCAATTTTTTCATTGATTACTAACTCTCTTTTAGGTCTTCCACGGTTTCCATTATGAATATATCTTAATGTACTAACTTCTTTTTTTAAATTACTAACAACTGTCATTACTGTTGCTTGGTACTTGTATTTTTTACAAGTATAACTAATAAAACTCCTTAAACTTTTTGCATATCTACTTGCTTCCTCTAAACTATTAAACTTTTTATTTATCTCTATCGTACCAATATCTATCTTTTTCTTAGCCATTATAATCACCCGATATTATTGATTTCAATAGAGTAGTTAATTCACTAATGGTTATAGGTATTGTTCTATCATATAGAAACAAATTATCTTTATTAAAATATAAAACTAATAATTTATATTTCTTAATTTTAATAATCACTTTATGAGGTTCAATAAAACTCACATTGGTATTATCTAAATCAATTATCTTTCCTTGTATAAATTCACACTTTGCACTATTCATAGCACAAGTAATTTCTATTCTTTTCTCAAAACTCTCATCTTTTATTCAAACAAAAAAACGTGAAATTCCTTACAAAATCACGATTTTCTCTATGTCTGAACTCCAAAAGTTGGAGTATATTCACATATGGCAGGGGAAGCAGGATTTGAACCCACGACATTTGGTTTTGGAGACCAACGTTCTACCAGCTGAACTATTCCCCTATTTGCTTAATTCTACATATGATATAATATTATCACTGAATTTTCAGACAAGTTAATTATACCATATACTTACATTTTATTCAATAACTTTGTTTTTTTTCATATATTATATTAGGTGATATTATGATTATTCAAACAACAACCAAAGATCGCGACATGCTGGCGCGTTTAATGAGAGCAGAAGCTGTGGGCGAAGGAGATCTAGGAATGCTTATGGTAGGAAACGTTATAGTTAATAGAGCAATTGCCAATTGTTTAGATTTTAAAAATACTCGTACCATTCCAGAAGTGGCTTATCAATCCCCTGGTGGTTTTTCGGGTGTAAATAGTCCTTTATTTTACAGTAACCCAACAACCTTGGAACAAAATTTAGCTGACCGCGTTATCAGGGGAGAATATTACTATCCGGCTACTAATGCTTTATGGTTTTATGCACCATCCTCTGGCAGTTTTTGTCAAAATAAATGGTGGGGGCAAGACTTGTCAGGACGATATAAAGGACACTGTTTTTATCAACCAGCGGCAGGCGAGTGTAAGGAGCTCCATTAAGAAACAATTTAATATTGTTTTTTTTATTAGCCGCTATGCTTTTAGCTATTTTTTTGCTAAAATAGTATTAGTGGAAGTGAAGTGGTTAGCTTGAAGAGAGAGTTAGTTGACAAAATTACAAATTACATATTACTATTTCTAACCTTTTCTTTTATTGGCTATCTTTGGGAAGTTGGAATTAAGCTAGTAATGATGGGAATTCTCGTCAACAGTGGTACTTTATATGGACCATGGATACCAATATATGGATTTGGGGGACTTTTTGTCTTATTTTTCTTAAAAAGGTTTAAAGAAAAACCTTTCGTAGTATTTATATTGTCTTTATTGATGTGCACTGCGCTTGAGTACTTTATTAGCTATTACTTAGAAGTTACCAAGGGTATGCGCTGGTGGGACTACAGTAATTATTTAATTAATATAAATGGTCGTGTATGTTTAGAAGGAGCAATTATATTTGGCTTAGCTGGATGTGTAGTTATTTATATTGCAGAACCTTTCTTTACAAAGTTATTTGCTAAAATACCATACTTAGTTAAAATAATTGTTGCAATTATTTTAATCGCTTTATTTATAACAGATTTTATATACGTTCAAAGTCATCCTAATATAGGGGAAGGAATTACGTTCAATGAAAAAACATAAGTGCTTAACTTATGTTTTCTTTTAGTTTTAAATATATTTCTGTAACTGCCGCCGATTTATATGGATTAGAATAAAGAATACCTGTAAGACCAAAGGTTAACCCATTTAATAAATACCATCCGATGTATGATAAATCAAAAATAAATAAATTCCATTTATGTCCATACATCATTTTCTTTGATCTTGCAAATACTTCTTTGGTTTTTAATTCCGGATTTTCGGCTAGGATATATGGAATCATACGATACTCATACATTTTAATAAATACTCCAACTATGGTAAAAATCCATAAAATTAAATAAAGTGTTTGTAAAAACATAATTTTAACAACATTTAAAAAATGTTTATTTTTATATGGTTCTAATATTTTAGATATTTTTGTTTTATTTTGATAATGATTATCAATGAAGAATTTGCGGCTACCAACCGTTAGAGGATTACAAATTAATAAGATATAAACCATTTGAAATATAAAGGCAAAGCCTAAAATTAAGGCGGCCCCGTATTCAGTTTCAATTGTTTCTTTAACTGAACCAATTAATTTAAAGACAAATGAAATAGCATTTGAAAATGGCTCCAATATAGTTGTAACAATATTATCGTCACCACCTAGAACATTGATATTAGTCAAATGTTCAGTATTATAAATAACATTTTCTGGTACTTCTCCGTTATTGTTGTAGCCATGAATAACAACAGCTGATGAACTATATTCACAACCTAAAAAAGCTAAAAGAAAACAAACGAAAACAAATGGCCAATAATTTTTAATAAAGTGTTTTTTGCCAGCTTCTTTTACTTCCGCGCGATTCCACATATTCTTTGCTCCATTCTATTAACATTATAAACTATATTATTTAGCTTTTCAATAAAAGAAAAGAGGAATTTTATTCCCCTAGAGTTTTACTAAGTTTTAAGGATAGTTCTTTTTCTTTGCCATCACGACTAACTGTTATTTTTACTGTATCACCAATATCGTGTTTATAAAGCATGAATTTAAAGTGAGCAGTGCTTTTAACTTTAGTGCCATCGACTTTTAAAATAACATCGTTAGTTTCCATTCCGGCATCTTTTGCTGGAGAATTATCTTCAACTGAAGCAACAACAGCCCCTTCAGTTAAATCATCATCTAAACGTAAGTTATTACGGTAAAGCATAGCTGTATTACTCGCATCATATAAAGAAACGCCGATATAAGGTCTCTTTATTTCTTCGCCTTTTTCAAGTTTATCAACACTGGTCATAGCAATTTCAATTGGAATAGCAAAGCCCATTCCTTCAATTGAATCAGTAACTAGTTTCATTGAGGTAATACCAATTACTTCGCCATTAATATTAACTAGTGGTCCACCACTATTTCCTGGATTTATTGAAGCATCTGTTTGTAGTACCTCCATCATATAGTTACCATTTACTTGATCTGAAACGGTAATTGTTCTATTTTCTCCCGAAAGAATACCTTTAGTTACTGACCCCATATATTCGCTATTAACTGGCGTTCCAACAGTAAATACTGTATCTCCTAGCTTGGCTTTAGTACTATCACCAATTGAGGCAATATCTAAAACACTTTTAGCATCAATTCTAATAACAGCGATATCGGCGTAACTATCACCGCCTAGATAAGTGGCTTCGACTTCATTACCATTCATATCAATAGTTTTTAAAGAAGAAGCGCCATCAACAACATGGTAGTTTGTTAAAATGTAACCATATTTTCTATCTTTTTTATATACAAAACCACTTCCTGAACTAGCCTGTTTTCCTTGATTATAGGCCTCAACTACTACGACTGCATTGTAGATTCTGTTAACCGCTTCATTAATAGAATTGGCTTCTTTAATTGTTACATTTTTATGTGTTCCTTCGGTTTGAACATCATTATCTTTGGTCGTAAAATATAATGTTCCTAAAATACCAGCAGTTAAAACAACTAGTATAACAATTATTCCGATTATTTTTTCACGCATAAATTCCTCCTAATCTAAATCAGTAATATCCTCCCAATTAGTTGGAAAGCCAATTTTGTTTAAAATGGTTTCAAGTGATATGGTATCTACTGATTCGTCTAAAATTTCAACTTCAAGTTTTATTTCATCAATCATTTCAGAAAATTCTTCTTTTCTAAGTAAATATTTTAACATTATCACGAGGCTAAATAAGTCGTTTTTTCCGTATTTATACACTTCATCAACTTTTTCTATGTTTAAAGCTTCATGATATTTACTATCAGGAATAAATCTTTGGGTGCGATGATCATATAAAATATCTTCATGGGCACAAACATTTCTAAAGTTTGATAATAAAGTTAAATATCGTTCTAAAATTTCACCATCAATTTTATAAAAGTTAGCAATTCCCTGTTTATCATCTGATTTTAAAATACTATAGAATTCAGCTACTATACCAAACGACAAAACTTTAACTAATACCCACATTGGAATATAACCATAGTTATCAATGTAGTGCTGGGTGGCGGTGTGTTGACGCCCATTAACTCTAATTTGGCGCTTAACTTTATTTAAAATATCACGCACTTGCCTATCAGCTAGCTTGTCCTGAGTAAAGTTTTTAGGGTTTAAATAGTCCTTATCCCTAAAACCATACTTCTTAGATAATTGGTAACTTATAATTGATTTAATATTGTTTTCGACAATTAAAATATTTTTAAAGAAAATATTTCTAATTTTACGATCAAAAACAAAAACAGCATATAGTTCTTCAAAAGTTGTTCCTGGCAAAAATACTCCTGGCTTTTTTTGATTCATAAATAAATGACGATATCCACTTATAAAGAAATAATTTTCTCTTAATAATAGGTCTTTAGTTTTTGAGTCATTATCAATAATTAACCCTTTGCCCCTTAATATCGAGATTTGCTCATCGATTGTCCTAAATATTTTACTGGACGATTTTGACATGCTTATCACCTATTATTAATTATATCATATTTTACCATTGTTTTGTGATAAACATTTGAAAACTACTAATTACTATAATATTTGACAACGGCTTTTCTAACAACTTCAGCCACTTTATCTTGATAAGATCTTTTTTGAAGAAGATATCTTTCATTTGGATTTGATAGGAATCCAGCTTCTA
The DNA here is from genome assembly GCA_959020415.1 of uncultured bacterium. GTDB lineage: Bacteria > Bacillota_I > Bacilli_A > RF39 > UBA660 > Coprosoma. The sequence continues at coordinate 19,247 of CAUERX010000021.1, forward strand.
ATAAAATTCCTGGACGATTAATACGATGTTGCATATATTTAGTGTTGTTTTCTTTATATTCACGATCTGTATTTAAATATCTTTTTAGTTCTTCTTGAAATATTTTAGCAATTTTTTCATTTTCAGGATTAATATTATCATAATATGCCTGTGCTCCATACCAGCTTTCAGTAGAATCGGCATTCAAATGAACAGAAATAAACATATCACATCCTGATTTATTTATTATATTGGCTCTTCTTGATAAGTCACTTCGTTTGCGATGATAAGCGTTGTTAACAGCTAAATCATAATCATCATAACGGGTTAGATAAACTGTTGCACCATCTTCTTTTAAAGATTTCATAATTCTTTTACTTAATTGTAAATTTAAGTCTGATTCTTTAATACCTTTATAATAAGCACCGCTATCGGTTCCACCATGGCCAGGATCTAAGTATATTACTTTGGATAAAAGTGGTAAATCCTTATTTTCGGCACTAACAAAATTAAAAGCACATAATAATGCGATAAAAGCTAAAAAAACTCCTACTTTATAGTTAAACATCAAATCACCTAATAAAGTATATGTATTTTCTTAGCTTGTAATGAAAAAATCTAGCTTTCACTAGATTTAAGTTTTTCTTCTGTAAAAAGGATACTAATAGTTCCATAATCAGTAGACTTATGATTTTCGTAAACGTCATCATCACAAAAATACATGCTTCGAGGTCTGCAATCTTTGGAATTTAAATTTTTCATAACCTCAATAATATCATTAATATGACTTTTGGGATATAAAATATCTTTATGGGCAACTAAGTATTGTTTAAATGGTAATTTTAATGACTTTTCTAAAGTTTCTAAACAAACTTTTGCAGAATCAGATTCTGGTAAATAAATCCATAAGTCATTGCAGATGGCATCGCCAGTTAAAAGTATTTCTGGTTCTTTTAAAAGTAACCCAACAGAGCCTTTAGTATGACCTTTAAGGTCAATAACTTCGGCATGAATTCCACCAAGATCGAAAACAGTTCCAATGATTAATTCGTTTATTTTTGGCAGTGTTTTTTTTAAATAGTCACCTGCTTCTTTTTTAGTCATATCACCTTTTTGAATGGCTTTAGTAACGACTTTTTCTTTAATTAATTGTTGGTTATTTTCTTCAAATAATTTATAATCCCCCTTAGCTAAATATATTTCGTCAAACTGGGTGCAGCCTAATGTATGATCTAAATGACCGTGGCTAGCAAAAATTTTAAACGGGGTATCTATCAGAGATTCAATTAGTTGTTTCAAATCATAAATACCATATCCCATATCCCATAAGATAGCTTCTTTTTCGCCTTTAATTAATGTTACATGAACACCTTTGTAGTCTTCAATTTGAAAAATATTTGGATATACTTCTTTAATAATCCAATCATGTTTTTGCATTATATCAACTTCTTTCAGGTATTTTTAATTATATGCTTTTTTTTACTTTATTTCAAGCTAAAAACACCTTATGGTGTTTTCGTAGCAGTAATTAAATAGCCAATATACACAGTTTGGAGATTTGTTCCTTTTTTACAAGTAATTAAAGTAATAGCAGATTTATTTTTATTGCGTTTTATTTCGACATAGCCAGTTTTTAAAACGTCATAAATGTCACCAATGATATATCGATAATTACGATTTTGATAATATACATAGATTTCACTGTTATAGGATAGTTTATCTAGATTTTTAAAATAAGCGATATTTGAATTTCCACTATGTGCAGCTAAAATAAAATTACCATTTTGGACGTTTGGCATAGTGGATCCACTTATTACTTGAATTCCCTTGTCTACCGTGTTTTTTTCTTGGTTGTTTGGATATACTTCTTTTTTGAGATTAATTTTAGGAATTTCTAAAACAGGGTTTTGATAATAATATTGTTCAGTTTTAATGATCGGCTCGGCAACGTTGATATCTAAGTTTAATTGGCTCATAACCATAGTTATTTTAATTAAAGTAGCGGCTATCATTTTTAAAGAATGTTAATACACCAAATTTGATGGAAGCGAATGGAATACTAGTACTTGGAACTTTAACTATTTCTTTTGGCTCTTTGGTGCTTTTTATTTTAAATTTATAGTCTTCTTTGTTTGAAAATCGTAAAGCAGCTAATTTTTGTGAACCTTCCATATGGTAAACTAACAAGGTTAAACTATCGTAATTTTTTCTTGTCAAAGATACCTCCTCTTCTTGGGGTTCACTACTGAAATTAATGTTTAAATTGTTCCCTTCTTTACTTATTTGGTGGTAACTAGTTTGACTTAGATTAAAATTATCTAGTACTTGATTGTCATCGGCAACTGTTAAAGATTGCCCTACTTTTCCATCAATTGTTTTATTAACAAATGATGGTATAATGTCGTGTTTTTCAACTAATGATAATATTTCAGCTTTTTCTTTACTAATATCAATAGTATCCCCTCGCCCATCTTTTTCTGTGGTCCAATAGATATCAATATTTTTAATTGCTTGCCAAATTAGTTCTTGAGTGGCAATATAATATTTTGGCGTTTGATGGTTTGGATATTCGTAACCATAGTATCCAATTTTTTCAATTTTCTTTTGCGCTTCGACATTTAAATTAGTTCCATCCCAGTTGGGTTTAGAATTATAAGTTTTCGTAGTTATATCCTTTCCAGGTTCAATGCAATATGCTAACCTATCATCTAAATAAAACATAGTAACATGATTGGAACTGGTTTTGCCATCAACTTTTAAATTAAAATAAATATTATCAAGTCGTTTATAGGTGATCGTTTCGGCCTTGGCCCTTTCTACTGATAAGCTGAATAATATAATTCCTAAAATTAAAACTGCGATCTTTTTCATTTTCTCTCCTTTCTTGCCCCTTTATCTATATCATACGAGGTCTACTTTCTATTTCCTTTTTTTCAGGGAGAAAAAATAAAAAAAGCATTTTTAACAATGCTTTTTGGTTAATTTAATATATTTTCATTTTTTTTAGACTTGGTTTTTCTTTTTTTAAAGGTATCATAAACAAAAATTATTATGAAAAGCGTAAAACCGACGATACTTATATTTTTACCAAGGTTAAAGTTTGGCGCAGTATAGGTAATATCGATTTGGTGGTGGCCTTTTTCAATTGGAAAGCCAATAAATGCCCCATTAACTTTTTCATACTTTGTTTCTTTACCATCGACTTTAATTTCAAAGCCTTCATCATAGGGAACACTTAAATTAAAGTAACCTGCTTCAGTAACGTTAACTGATCCTTTAATTTTATTACCTTTGGTGTTCTTATTGTCAATTTTAAATTCATCGACAGTATTGTTTAAATTAGATATTTGATTATAGTCTAAAGTATATACTTGAATATTATTAATTGTGTATTCGCCTTTGGTAAATTTAATTTTAAAATCTTTAATTCCATTCGGGCTTGATAAGGTATAATCAAAGGTTTGATTATGATTATAATATTTCCATTCACGGCAAGTCAATTTGTTTTTTACACCATTTATGGTAATTGATGTATCGCCTTTAGTACATGACTGTGGATTTGAAACATGAATTCTAACTAATACTAATTTGTCTTTAATAGCTCTATCAAGACTTAAATTAATATATCCCGATTTGCCATCTTTTGTTTTCACATGTAAAGTTTTGCCTTGTTTATCAATATCAAGATCAATAATTTCTTCTTTTTGAAAACGAGGTTTTGCTTTTTCCATATGTGAAGTTATCGTCTTATTTTCAGTTTTTGGAACGATAATATTATTCATTAAGGCTTCTAACTTAAATGGATACTTTAAAGCTTTATATTGTTCTTCGTTTAAAACTTTGCTGATGACATATCCAACTGGCATAGTATTTTCATTAACATAAAGAGTATAATTTTTTGTTTTTGTTACCTTTTGATATCCTAAAGGCGGTGTCTTATCGGTTATTAAATACTTAACGCCCATAAATGTTTCAAACATTATATTTTTATTTTCGTGTGTGATAACAGAGTTTCGGTATTTAATATTGTTATTAAATGTATGGTAGAAGAAACGGTTATACTCTTTATTATAAGTTGAAGAGTACAATGTTAACATATTCTGCCTTGGATCTAAAACACGATTAATATTTTGATCAACACCTTTAATATCAATATAGATACGATAATAACTATCGTCGTTGTCTAAAGCATATTTTGTTAACTCGGTAATTTCGTCGTTATTTTGTTTTTTATGGGTTTCTTTTAAAACTAAATGATCACCAAAATTTACACCTAGACAAATAATAAAACTAAGAATTACTATCGGAATAAACAGTTTCTTTTCGCTATGGTGTTTATAGTAATAACTTAGTAAAAAGATAATAAATAAGCCATCTATAATGTATAAAACCACATAGCTTTTATCGGCAAAGATAATTGCGAATATCACGGTCATAGCAAACATTGAAAGGATATTGTAAAAAGCTAACTTCTTGGCAATGACACGACTAAAGAATTTAGCAATTACTAAACAGTATAAGGGCAATAAAGGAATTAAGGCTTTTCCATCTAAATATAAGGTTCCGTTTAAAACATAAACAAAGATATTGGCTGTTATTACAGCAATTAAGGTAATATTCAAAAATAAGTTATCTATTTTTCTAAACATTAGATTACAAAATAAAGCAACTACTACGACTGCTGTTAAACCAACAGAATATGAACCATATAAAACATACTCTAGGCCAAAGTGAGGTATGACAAGATTAGTAATATTAAGAGGGACATCACCATGAATACGTCCATTAAGTAAAGCATGCAGTACAGGTAACAAAAGAATACATGCCATTAAAACGGCAATAATTATTGGAATAGCAAATTTTATTCCAGCTTTGGCAAATTCTTTAATATTAGTATTTCGATTTTTTCTTAAATATACATATATTCCATAAACGACAATACCAAATAAAGCACCAACGCTATAGAAATAACTGGTCATTATAATTAAAAAAGTATTGATAATTAATAGTGAACGTTTGCCTGATTTAAAATAGTTATCGACACCTATGAGCGCTAAAATGACAAATGGCATGTAGTTCATGAACATAATATGACGATGGCTTTGGAAAATTAAAGGCCCCGCACATAAGAATAAAATTGATACAGCTAAGCAAATGCTGGTTTTAAAATTATGATTTTTTAACCATTTGTAGAATAATATTACACTTAGTATTCCCATGAAAATACTGCTTATAGTAATATAATCAGACATTTGAACATGCGGAAACAAATAAGATATTAAAATTATTGGACTTAAAAAACCGTAGTAAGCAAAGTAGAATATATTTTGTCCGCCGCCTAAATTTGGAGCGAAATTAGGTATTAATTCATGAGTATAATAAAAGAGGCTTCGAAAATATTCAGGAATAGCCCAGTGTTGAACTTCCCAGTCAACAGTAGAACCATATAAATACTTTCCATGGGTAATTAAGAAAATAACAATTAAATATAGTAAAACTAAAAGACCGAGGTTTAGATAGTCTTTTTTAGTAAACTTCCCCATGTTACTGCCTCCTTGTATTAATTGTGATAGTACAATTAAATTGTATCCTGTTTTTTATTGTTTGTCAACAGCATTATAATTTTTATTTACTGCTTTACGACCATTCTGTACTTTTAACCCAGTCCTCAAATGGATACATATGGCCAAATTTATCATCGATAAATCCTTGACTTTTATATATTGGTAATAAATATTTTGTTTTTTGTTTTAGGATTTTTTTATCGATGGTTGTTTCTTTATCTAATTTGTTTAAGGCTTTTTTAGTATAGTATTTGCCAAAGTAATAAAGTTTATCATTAGTACCATAAACATCAGTAACTATTTTACTAGTCATTTTATGGTGCTGGTGCCCATACTCACCATCAGGATTATGAGTAACTACTTGTTGCCAATCTTTATATTTTAAAATCGCTTTGATATCCTGTTTAATTTGTTTCTTTTCGACCTTCCAATTGCTACGTTTATTCCAAACTTTATCAGGATAATCTAGCATAATGACTTTATCTTTTGTATAACCCATAGCTTTATTAATTTCATTAATTCTCGTACTATTGCCACCACAAGTTATACACACTACAAGATAATTACCTTGTAATAGATGAGATCCTCCCCAAATTGATTCATCATCTGGATGCGCGACAATCATGACTTTATTTATGTTTTCAAGATCTAGCTTTTTTAATTGCTGTTTAACGGGAACTTTATTACTTGAATTAGTAAAAAAGTAAACAACAACTATAGCTAAAATTAAAGTGCCAATTATGTATAATGCCTTTTTCATAATAATTTCTCCTCGTATTAACAAGTATAATACAGCTACCTTGTATTGTCAAGTAGTAGAGTTCGCTATATGTCAAATTATGTTTTATTTTTGGGGTTTTCTATATTTATATTATACTATATTTTTCTGTGTCTCTTTTTTACTGCAGTTTTTTGTATGTT
>CAUERX010000022.1 GCA_959020415.1 uncultured bacterium
GTGGATTAAAGGCAAATCAGACAATATACTATGCATGGACAACATCAAACACAACTGCACCAACTTCATGGTCAAGTGTAACAAGTACAAATGCAGAAGGAGCAAAGAGTGCGAGTGTAACAGTCCCTGCTACTTCAAACTCATCATTAACAGGAACATATTATTTATGGATAAAAGCAGGGAGTTTATCAGATGTAAGTGGGAACACATCAAATCAGGTAGTAAGTTCAGCCTTTAAGTTTGATAATAAAAATCCAAGTATATCAATAGCGACTAGTAGTACGACAAATAGTATAACAGTAGTGGTAAAAGGTGAAGCAGAAAGTGGAATAAAGAGTTATGAGTATTCAAAAGATGGAGGAAAAACGTGGACAGAGGGAATTACGAGTAATAATTATACATTTAGTAAATTAAATCATAATATAAATTATAATATATCGGTTAGGGTAACGAGTAATGTTAATAAGAAAGCTACACAGTCTAAAACGGTAAAAACTAATACTTTAGATGTTAAGCTTTCAATGTCTACAGTTGGGGCAACAACAAATTCTACATATGGTTGGTCAACTTCAAGAAAGATAGCTGTAAAATATTCAGATACATGTGGAAGTAATGGTATTACATGTAATTATAAATATTCACAAACTACAGGTAGATATGACAAAAGAGAAAAGACCGTAAATGTCAATAGTGGAAAAGACACTAGTTATACGTTTGATAGTATAGGAACTATGGTTGGTTCGATATCAAATGGTGTAGAAACCAAAACAGCTACTTATACAGTGACTAAGGTAGGGAATGCAGCGGTTACTTTAATAAATAAGGGAGTTAAAACTTCTGGAAATGGCTTATATGTTGATAAATATGAGGCTTCTTCATCGAAGGATCGATTTGTTTATCGTGGTTGGGGAGATGGTTTAAATAATTATATAAGAATAAATAGTATTGCTAATAATGATATACCAGTTAATGCCAATACGGCAAGAGATTTATGGAGAATAGTTGCTATAGAACCAGACGGAACTTTAAAATTAATGTTGAATAATAATATTACGTCGATGGCTTGGGGTACTTCACAAAATTATTGGAATAATTCAAAAGTTAAAACATATTTAAATAGTACATTTACAACTGCTTTAAAAAATGTAAGTAGTTCTAAAACGTTGAATAATTATTTTAGGTCTAATCGTAATTGGTATTATGGGGATGTAGCATATGATTCAAATAAAAATCAGTCATTAGCTACAACAATTAAAGCAGAAAAAGGTAAAGCATTAAATAATTATAGCACGAGTAATACATTTGGTTTACTTGGAATAACAGATTATATTAAAGCTAGTAGTTCTGCGGCTTGTACATCTATTGATTCTTCTCGTAATGGGAAATGTAATAACAATTGGCTTTGGCGAAGTTATGATGGAGTTCTTTGGACAATGTCAACTTTTAAAGATAAATCATATATGGCTATAGTATGGGATTTAAATTGGGATGAGAATTATGGGTTAATGTCAGCACAAGATAAAACTGGATCTTTAGAAGTTAGACCTGCAGGTTATTATGTAGCAAACGCAAAAATATTATCAGGTGTTGGTACAATAGAAAATCCATATGTAATATCTAATTCATGATTTATAGATTGCAAAGAGAATAATCATAAAAATGGTTATTCTACTGGAGTCTATAAAGATTTCAAAAAAACTAACACAATATTTTGCTTTCTTCTCATAACCTTACTTGTAAAATATTGTGTTAGTTTTTATATGAAAAAAATCAACTTTCTATTTAAGATGATTTTTATTAACCCATAATTTTATTTAATGTTCTAAGTTCTCTTGCAGTCATTCTAACTTTTTTACCGTTAATAGTTACTACTTGTAAATTAGGTTTGAAAGCATGTTTAGTTGCATTACATGCGTGAGATCTGCGATTTCCAGATAAAGGTTTTGTATTTGTTACTTTTTTAGCCATAGTTATCCCTCCTTCAAGTTTTTTCCTCTGCTTTATAACTTTACCATAAATACGTATTTAAGTCAAATGTTTCCCTTAAATTATATGAAAAAGAGTATTAAACATTTCAAAATAGCGGAAAATATAGTAAAATGATATTAAAGGATGGTGAGTTTATGAATTATGTACCGCTTAATATAAAAACTGGTAATTCTTTATTATCTAGTATGATAAGAATTCCAGAATTAATTAAAATGGCTAAAGAACATGGACTTACCGCGCTTACGATTACGGATAATAACTTATATGGTGCTATTGATTTTTATAAAGAATGCACTAAAAATAAAATAAAACCAATAATTGGATTAGATGTTACTATCGATGAACTTAAATATGTTTTATATTGTCAAAATTATAAAGGTTATCAAAATTTAGTTAAACTAGCAACTATGATGTCTGAACGCGCTTTGACACTTGAGGATGTTACTAATTTTAGTTCGGATTTAGTTGCAATCGTTCCTTATGAAAGTAGGAAGTTATATAATGATTTAAAAAAATTATATCTCAACATTTTTATTGGTTATAAAAATGATTTAGAAAAAAGCAAAATTAAAAGTAGTAACACGGTTTATATGAATGAAATACTGTGTTTAGAAAAAGAGGATGAACAGTATTTAAAATATTTATATGCAATAAGAGATGGGCAATTAGCCTTTGAAGTTACAGTTGATAATTTTGATTTTAGTTTATTTCCTTTGAAAAATCAAAATGAAAGCAATAACTTTAAAATTAATAGTTTATGTAATTTAGAATTAAAATTTCATCAGGATTTGATGCCCATCCTTCCAGGTGATAGTTATGAAGAGCTTAAGAAAAACTGTATTTTAGGCTTAAAGAAGATTTTTGGCTCTTCAGTTAATAAACAATATGCCATAAGATTAAAACATGAGTTGGATATTATAAAAAGCATGGGTTTTTGTGATTATTTTTTAATTGTAGCTGATTATATCAATTATGCGAAAACTCATGACATTTTAGTTGGTCCAGGTAGGGGAAGTGCTGCTGGTTCATTGGTTGCCTATTTGCTAAACATTACAACGATAGATCCTTTGAAATATGATTTATTATTTGAACGTTTTTTAAATCCAGAAAGGGTAACAATGCCGGATATCGATGTTGACTTTGAAGATTGTAAACGCGATAAAGTAACTAACTATTGTATCTTAAAATATGGAATTAAAAAAGTTGCACCTATTATTACATTTGGAACTTTAGGTCCTAGACAAGCGATTAAGGATGTGGGAAGAGTACTTGATATTGCTCCTAAAAAGTTAGATATTTTAAGTAAAATGATGGATCCTAAAATTTCTTTAAGGGAAAATTATAAGTCATTTCAGGTTACTGATTTTATTAAAATAAATTCTGAATTGAAACAAGTTTATCAAATTGCTTTAAAATTTGAAGGGTTAAAACGTCATACTTCGATTCATGCGGCTGGTGTTGTTATGTCCAAATATGATTTAGATGAAGTTATTCCGTTAGATAAAAATCATACATCATTTTATACAACTGGCTATGATATGGATTATTTAGAGGAAATTGGACTTTTGAAGATGGATTTTTTGGGGCTTAAAAATTTAACTTTAATTAATAATATTTTAAAAGAAATCCCAGAATATGATTTTGATAGTATTCCAGAAAATGATAAAAAGGCATTAGAAATTTTTACAACGGTTAATACAGTTGGGGTATTTCAATTTGAGTCAGATGGTATGATGAATTTTCTACGAAAGTTTAGACCAACTACTTTTGAAGACGTAGCTTCAGCTTTAGCTTTGTTTCGTCCGGGACCAATGCATAATATAGACTCTTATATTAGAAGAAAGCAAGGTAAGGAAGAGATTAATTGTTTGCATCCCGATTTAGAAGAGATTTTGAAACCAACATATGGAATTATTATTTACCAAGAGCAGATTATGCAAATTGCTAATGTGATGGCAGGTTATAGTTTTGCGGAAGCTGATATTTTAAGAAGAGCGATGAGTAAAAAGAAAGAATCTATTTTATTAAAGGAAAGGGATAGATTTATAAGTCAAAGCGTTGCTCGGGGTTATGACGAAGAAATTGCCATAAAAGTTTATGATTTAATTTTAAAGTTTGCTGATTATGGATTTAATCGTTCTCATTCAGTGGCTTATGCGATGATTTCTTACCGTATGGCTTATTTGAAAGCTCATTATCCAAAATTATTTATGAAAAACTTATTATCAAGTGCGATAAATAGTGAAGGTAAAACTAGAGAGTATATGTATGAATGTAAAGTTAATAATATTAATGTTTTAGCGCCTAATATTAATCGAAGTGAAGATAATTATATTATATCTGGTGATGATATTATTTTCCCACTTTCAAATATTAAAAATGTTGGTAATGGGGCAGTAAAAACAATTTTAGAAGAACGAACCAAAGCTTCGTTTAAAGATATTTTTGATTTTGTTAGACGGTGCTATGGAAAAACGGTTAATCGAAAAACGGTAGAGAATTTAATTTTAGCAGGAGCATTTTTGGAACTAGGATTTAATCGAAAAACTTTGATTGATAATTTAGAAGTAATTATTAATTATGGTGAGATTGGCGAATATTTAGATGATGAAGTTTTTAAGCCGGAATTAGAGATGGTTAGTGAATATAAAATGCCAGAGATAATGAATTTTGAACTCGAAGTATTTGGCTTTTATCTAAGTAATCACCCAATTACCGAGTATAAATTGAAATATCCAAAAGCAATTGAACTACGTTATTTAGACTATTACTTTGACCGTTTAGTAGAGACAGTTGTTCATGTTGATAAAGTTAGAGTAATCGATACTAAACGAAAAGAAAAAATGATGTTTATTACGGGAAGTGATGAACTTACAAAGATTGATATTGTGGTTTTTCCTAAAGTATATAAGCGTTATTCTGATATTGATGTTGGTGATATTTTATATGTAACTGGTAAGGTTGAAAAAAGATTTGATCAAATGCAGATAGCAGCGACGATTCTCAGAAAATTAAATTAATTTTTGAAAAATGATATATTTTTTTCTTAAAAAATGTTATTATGAATAATAGAGGTGGTAGAATGAAAAGGGATAAGGCTAAAATAATTATAGTTTACATTTTGATGTTTATTATTTTGTGTTTAGTTGGTTATTTAATATATTTTGCTATAAACTTGAATAAAGATGCCAAGGAAGATAAAAAAGATACACCTACTAAAACTGAAGAAAAAACGGAAATTTCAGACAGTTGTACTTTTAATATTTCTTTAGATGAGTTAGCGTCTTTAGAAGGTAATCCTAGCTCTTTGAGTTTATGTGCAGGTTATAACAAATTAACACTTGATAATATTGTACTTAATGGGAAAACACAAAACGTTTATTTGAATTATTATAACGGTACATTAGCTGAACAGAATAATATTTTAGGAGTATATATAAATGATAAAAAGGTAGTTGTTGGAGCTTCATATGATACAAAAAATGTTGTTGGAGTATTTGATAATTTATTGTTTATTAAAACTATATCGCCTGAAGGAAGTAATGTTCGCGTATTTAATAGTGATGGACGAAAAGTTTACGATTTAGAATCGGCTTTAAGCAAGGCGAAAATTCAAGATCCAGTATTTACAGAACTAGCTAAAACTGATACAACTATTGGCAAAGTGGTTAATACGAAAAATATTAATTCTGGAAGTTTTGCTTTTACAAACGGAGGATTTACATTTAATACTGATACAATGGCAGGGTGTAATCCTGGGCAAGTATATAAAGGATCAACATATAAGGTTACATATACTGGTGAAACATTTAGTAATCCAACATTTGTATCTTACATAAACTGTTAAACTTAACCAATCAATATTGATTGGTTTTTTCTTGCACTATCTATATATTAATGATATAATTGGTTTATAAATTTAGGAAAGTGGGGAAAAAGATGTATTGTAAAAAATGTGGTGCAAAACTAGAAGATGGACAACAAGTTTGTTTATCATGCGGAACATTAGTTAATGGACAAGAACAACCTAAACAACAAACTTTTAATCCAACAATGCAAAAATCAAAAATTGCAGCAGGATTACTTGGAATATTTTTAGGCGCTTTAGGCGTACATAACTTTTATTTAGGTTATACAGGTAAAGCAGTAGCTCAGTTGCTTATTTCTTTACTTAGCTGTGGTATTTTATCATTCGTGTCAGCTATTTGGGGATTAATTGAGGGTATTTTAATTTTAGCTGGCAATATTGATCGAGACGCAATGGGTGTTTCATTAAAGGATTAAATGAAAAATAGGTTTAGAACTTTATTAATTCTTGGATTAATAATTTTTCTATTTCTTTTTTTATGTCTTGGACAGTTTGATTGCCTATTTAAAAAGTTTTTCCATTTTCCATGTCCTGGTTGCGGAATGAATAGAGCATTTAACGAACTATTATCTTTTAATATTTTAGTATCGTTTAAATACAATATTTTAGCTTTTCCCGGAACTTTAATAGTTTTATTTTGTATTGGTGTTTTATTTTATGATTTAATAAAGGGAACTAATATCTTTTTGCCAAAATTATTTGAGATTTTGAAGAAATATTATTTAATAATAATTATAATTGTTTTTTTGAGTTGGATCTTTAATATATATCGTGGCATATAAAAAAGTAATCAAATGATTACTTTTTATTTTAAGCTTTTTTGGACATTTTCAATTATTTGGTTTCTTTCTTTGGTGCTACTATTTTGCCATAGAAGTTCAAAGAAAACTCCTATTCCTGGCAGGGTTTCTTCTTCTCCTGATTTTATTGAAGCTTCAATGGCTTCGGCTATTTCCTTTTCGTCAGCATTTTTAAAATTGTTTTTAATATATCCTCTTATACTAATATCCATAGTTATCAATTCCTCTCTATACATTTACTTTGAGCAAAAAATATTTTTTTATACGAATATATATATTTTTTAATTAAAATAGTGTATAATTAAATCAGAATGGAGGAATAATTATGATAGCATTAATCATCGTTGGTGTAATTGTATTATTACTTGTAATTTATGTAATTGCAACATATAATGGTTTAGTTAATTTTAAAAATAAGGTTCAAGATTCATGGGCACAAGTGGACGTTCATCTTAAGAGAAGAAATGATTTGATCCCAAATTTAGTGGAAACAGTAAAAGGGTATGCAGGACATGAAAAAACTACTTTAAATGCTGTTATCGAAGCTAGAAATATGGCTGTAAATGCTAAAACACCACATGAGGAAATGGCAAGTGCGAACATGTTAACTGATGCGTTAGGACAATTGTTTGCTTTATCTGAAGCATATCCAGATTTAAAAGCAAATACTAATTTCTTAGATTTACAAAATAATTTAAGAGATACAGAGGATAAGATTTCTTATGCTAGACAGTTTTATAATGATGCTGTTATGGCTTATAAAAACAAGTTAGAAATGTTTCCATCAAATATTATCGCTTCAGTGTTTAACTTTAAGCCAGAAGAATTCTTTGAAGCTACTGAAACTGAAAAAGAAGTACCAAAAGTACAATTTTAGAAAGTCACTAGGCTTTCTTTTTTATCCCCCACAAACTCTAGTTATGATTTTAACTAGAGTTTTTTGTCACATTTTGCTTTAAATAGTTGACAATAGGGGGAAGACTACGAAAGAATAGAAAGCAAGTGAGAATGGTAGTAGGTTTATCTATTTGTCTATTATTAATTATGACGGTAGGTTATGCGGCTTTTAGTACTAATTTAACATTAACCGCTAAAGGAAATATTCATAATTTAACTACTATTGATAATCTTAAGAGTAAGGTTGTTACTGAAAGTGATGGGTTATATATTGATACTTATGAAGATGGTCGTTATATTTATAGAGGTGGCAATCCAAACAATTATATTAAATTTAGCAATGAACTTTATCGAATAGTTGCTTTAGAAAAAGATAGAACAGTGAAAATTGTCAAAGATGATTATATGACAGCAGTTCCTTTTGATAAATCAGCTGAAAGACGTGTAGATGGGGGATATTGTTCAGGAATTTATTATAATAATTATTGCGGTTGTAATGCGTGGGGCAGTAATACTTCAATGCGCGATAGCAGTGGTAACCTGCTTCAGAGTTTGCCAAGCCATTTTGGAAGTTCTGAGATGTTACCTTTAAATGATAAAGAAGCAGATATTAACGTTTATTTGAATAATAATTTTTATAATTCAATTAATATTGATAAGAAATATATTGTAAATCATAATTTCTATGTGGGCGCAGTAACAATACGTGACGCTGATTATCCTTCACCTAAAGATACAATTAGTCAGGAAAAAGCCTTTCAATGGAATGGGAAAATTGGTTTGATTAGTATTTCTGATTATGTAAGAGGAAGTACGAATGAATATTGTTCTATTCAGACCAATTTTGGTGGTACTAATGGATGTGAAAGCGGTTCGACGATATGTGGGTGCGCTAAAGATAATTATTTATATAAAGGTACTGTTTTAAGAACGCTGTCACCAATAACGTGGAGTGCTCCTAGTAAATATTCTACAAATAGATGTGTTTTAGCAACGGTTGTTCCGGATAGAAGTGAAGCAATTATTACGATTACAGCTAGTTCATCTTCAACAGGTTATTAACAATACTACCTGTCATTTTATATTTCAGCTTCAAAGTTTTTAGGCTTAGAAACTGTATCAGATCCATATATAATTAAAGAGTAAAAAAAGATTCGCAATTTGTGAATCTTTTTTTACATCATTTGATAATTTGATGTGTTATAATTATTTGAATATGATTTATTAACCATATTTTCTAAATTAGAAACTCTTTGTTCTAATGAGTTAACTTGCTGACTTAAAGTATTTATTTCAGAAGTTGTATAATTTGGTGAGCTAGTCATACTATTATTCATAATTGGTGTAGGAGCGGCCATTGGCATAGGCATAGGCATTTCAACACCAGCAATTGGAATAGGGCCTGCCATTCCTTGCATAGGTATTCCCTGAATTGGCATTGCGCCTCCATACATTTGTGGATAAACTGGATATGGTGTTCCACCACAGTTACGATCTTTTTTCAAACTAATTACCCCTTTCATATATCTCATTAAATTATATGCGTTTGTTTATTTTTGGTGCGGATTATGTTATAATTACGGTGGTGATAAAATGAGACTTAAAAATGTTAGAGGCGCGAGTGAAACGATAGAAGCTTCTCCATATATAATAAAAAATTCAAGTGAATATAAAGGTAAATTTAAAAGCTTATTCAATAATGATAATCCAATCCATTTAGAAATTGGAATGGGGAAAGGCAAGTTTATTATAGGGATGGCCCAAATGTTTCCTAATATTAATTTTATTGGAATGGAAATGTATGATAGTGTATTAGTTAGAGCGGTTCAAAGTTTAGAAGAAGAGAATATTCCTAATTTAAAATTATTAAAGTTCGATGCGACCGAAATTGAAGAAATATTTGATAAGGAAATAGATGTTTTATATTTGAACTTTTCTGATCCATGGCCTAAAAATAGGCATGAAAATCGTCGTTTAACTAGTTTAAGGTTTTTAAAACGTTACGATAATATTTTTAAAGGATCTAATGAGATAATTCAGAAGACAGACAATCGTAAGTTATTTGAGTTTTCGCTCAAGTCATTTACGGATTATGGTTACAAAATTGAGGAGATATCTTTAGATCTCCATAAGGATGAGACTTTTAATGTTGAAACAGAATATGAAAAACGATTTTCTGATAAAGGTTTTCCAATATATATGGTTAGAGTGGTCAAATAGACACTTCTTGACATGTAAAGTATGTAAAAAACTATAAAAAGAAAATAAAGTTTGATATAATTTAAGGTAAGCAGGTGTTATATGAAAAAGAAAGGTATTATTTTATGTCTACTCGCAGTTTTACTTACGGGTTGTACAGTGGTTAGAATAGATACAACAAGTATTGATAATATGGTTGATGTAGTACTTTCAAAGAATAATACACTATATAACCGTGTGGGAATTGGATATAAGTATTATGTACCTAGGGGAGTTACTTATATCGACAGTAGTGAAACTAATGATAGACTTTATTCTAATGGGGTGTATTACTATTTATATTTAGATGAAATAGGTTACTATTATAAAAGTAGTTTAAACTATAAAGAAGACTCATCTAAGTATTACTCTCGCAAGTTAAATAATGATGGTTCAAAGGGGTATTTGGAAATTACGAATAAAGATGGTTTATACCTTGTAGAATTTGTTTATAATTATGCGAAAATTGAGGCTTTAGTGCCTAAAGAAGATATAGAAATGACAGTTTTAAATGCTTCATACATTTTATCGACAATTAAATACAACCACAATATTGTAAAATTATCATTAGGTGACGACTTTTTGAAAACTAAAGAGGAAAAATACGATGAGTTTACTTCAAAGAAGGAAACTGATAGCTTTTTACGCTATGAAGAGAAAAAGGATTAGAGGTGTGATTAAATGGGATTAATGGACAAGCTAAAAAATTTATTTACAGAAGAAGTTGAAGAAGAAATAGAAATTCCAGAAGAGCCGATTAAAAAAGAGGTAATTCAAGTAGAAATTCCGTCGCCAAGGGCAAGTAAAACACCAGTGACTGATGAAATATTACCTGAGCCTGATGTGGTGACTGAAAAGAAGAAAGATGATTTTAAATTTCCATTTTTTGATGATGACGATTTTCATACGATGGAAGCAAAAGAAAAACCAAAAGAAGAAAAGAAAAGACCTTTGTACAGTAAAAAGGAAAGTAAAAAAGAGGTTTATAGCCCACCTAAAGAAGATAAAAAGGTGTTTAAACCAACACCAATTATTTCTCCCGTATATGGAATCTTAGATAAGAATTATCAAAAAGATGATATTAAAGCTAAAAGTGTAAAACCACGGAGTTATTATAATCCAAGAGAAGCTACGGTTGATGAAATTAGAAATAAAGCTTACGGAACTTTAGAAGACGATATCGAAACAACTTTATTTGGACATAATCATGTTTTCTTTGATGAACAAGAAGAAGATATAACTGATGTGCTTGAGGAAAATATTAAAGCTGATGAAGAATTGATCGATGTTGTTAGTTCAAAGGAAGATTATACAGATAGCTTAATTGGAGAAAGACCACGTCATGGTAATACTGATGAGGAACCAGAATTAACAGATTTATTACAAGCAGAACTAAATAAAGAAGAGGAAAAAGAAAAACCACATAAAATCAGTGATAGCGAATTATTTAGTATGATTGATTCTATGTATCAAAAAGGAGATAAAGAATAATGATTAATGTATTGGATTTTATGGGCATAATTTTCTATATTGCTTTAATAGTATTAGTAATAGTTCTAATTGTTTTAGCTATTAGAGCTATTCAAACTTTGAATAAAGTTGATAAAGTTGTCGATGATATTAGTAATAAGTCATCTAAACTTGATGGTTTATTCAATATTATTGATACAACAACTGACGCAGTGGTAGGTATTAGTGATACATTAGTATCATTAATAGCTAATGGTATTGAGAATTTATTTAATAGAAAGAGGGTAAAGAAAGATGAGTAAAAAAAGTGGAATTGGTAAGTTTTTAGCAGGTGCTGGAATTGGAGCAGCTTTAGGATTATTATTTGCTCCTAAAAAAGGTGAAGAAACAAGAGCAGATTTAAAAAATATGTTTGATGATTTAGTAACTAAAGTAAAAAGTATTGATGCTGAAGATGTAAAAATTACTGTTGAAGAAAAGATCGAAGATTTAAAAAATGGTTTAGAAAATTTAAATAAAGAAACTATTTTAGAAGAAGCTAAAAAACAAGCTAGAAATTTGCGTAATCAAGCTAATGAATTAGTAGAATATGCAATTGAAAAGGGAACCCCAGTAATTGAAAAATCAGCTAATGCAATCAAAGTAAAGGTTATTGAAGTTTCACAGGCAGTTATCGATAAATTATCAGAGGATACGCCAAAAGAACCTAAACCTAAAAAAGCATCTAAGTAATGTCAAGTAGATATATAGTATCTACTTTTTTTGTACTTTAATGTTTGAAATATTGATATTGTGGTATACTTTATGTAGAGGATAGGTAGCGTGATAATGTGAAAGAATGGCATAGTTTAGATGAAAATGAGCTATTTAATAGTCTAGAAACTAGTAAGGACGGTTTAAGTGTTAATGAAATTCAAGATAGATTAGAGAAATATGGAAGGAATGAGCTTCCAAAGAAAAAAACTGATAGTTTTATTAAAATTTTATTGAGGCAATTAACAGATCCAATAGTTATATTGTTAGTAATAACCGTTTTCTTTTGTTTATTAATTCATGAAACAATTGATGCTTTGGCTATTACTTTTATTATTTTAATTGATTTAGTAATGGGCACTTTTCAAGAATGGAAAGCTGAGAAAACGGCAGAAAGTCTTCAAGCTTTAATTAAAGTAAAAGTTCATGTTTTAAGAAATGGTAAGGAAGAGGATATAGATTCTAGCGATTTAGTGATTGGTGATATTGTATTGTTAGATTCTGGAGATAAGATAAGTGCGGATATGCGAATTTTGAGTAGTAATAATTTCCAAGTCGATGAATCTGTTTTAACTGGAGAAAGTATGAATGTTTATAAAAGTTCAGCAATTTTAGATGGAATAGTGCCACTTGCTGAACGAAAAAATATGACATATGCAGGAACAACTGTAGTAACTGGACGTGCTAAGTGCGTGGTGGTGCAAACAGGGGTAAAGACAGAAATTGGTAAAATTGCGCACGAGGTTAATAATACTAAAGAAACTAAATCACCACTGACAATTAGAATGGAAAAATTTTCAAAACAAATTAGTTTATTGGTAGTCGTTGTGGCAATTATTATTGCTTTAATTTTGGTTTATAAAGATGTTCCAGGTAGTGAGATATTTTTATCGGTAATTGCTTTATCTGTTTCGGCGATGCCTGAAGGATTACCTTTAGCGCTGACAATGGCTTTAACAATTGCATCTAATAAGATGGCAAAGAAAAATGTTATTGTTAAAAAGTTGAATTCGGTTGAAAGTTTAGGAAGTTGTACGGTAATTGCTTCGGATAAGACGGGAACTTTGACGGTTGATGAGCAAACGGTTAAGAAAATTTTGTTACCTAATGGCCAAGTTTATAAAGTTTCGGGGATTGGTTATAATGATGAAGGAACTCTCGAAGGTCCTTCAGAATATTTGAATCAGATTCAAACGATTAGTAAATTAGGAGTTTTGAACAATGAAGCTGGACTCATAAAGAAAAATAATCAATTTGAAAGTTATGGTGATTCAATTGATATTGCATTTTTAGCATTGGGTTTAAAAGCTAAAGTGAACACTGAGGATATTAAGATACTTGGTAAAATACCTTATGAGTCAGAAAATAAATATTCAGCTGTCTTTTATGAAGATAATGGTGAAGTTCGCTGTACTGTTAAAGGTTCAGTAGAAAAAATCTTAGAATTTAGTGATGAGATGATACTCGAAGGAAATAAGCCTTTGGATAGGTCACTTATTATGCATCAAAATGAAGAGCTTGCTAAAGAGGGGTACCGTGTAATTGCGCTTGCTGATGGAATTGTCAATAATTTTACCGAAAAAGAAATTTATGCTAGAGAAGATTTTAGTAATTTAGATTTTATGGGATTAGTTGGGTTTATTGATCCAATTAGAGAAGATGTTAAAGCATCTTTGGAAGAATGTGAGAGCGCAGGTATTAAGGTTAAAATGATTACTGGTGATCATCCGCTTACAGCTTTTACAATTGCCAAAGAATTAGGATTAGTTCAAGATTACGAAGAGGTTACAACGGGTGCTGATGTTGAAGGAGCTTTAGAAAAAGGCGACGAGTTTTTTGATGATTTTGTTAAATCTAAGAAGGTATTTTCAAGAGTTACGCCAATAGATAAGCTTAAAATAGTTGAGTCTTATAAAAGACAAGGTGAGTTTATTGCAGTAACTGGGGATGGGGTTAATGACGCTCCAGCTTTAAGAAGTGCTAATATTGGAATTGCAATGGGCTCTGGAACTGATGTTGCTAAAGAAACAGCTTCAATGATTATTGTGGATAATAGTTTTAAATCGATTGTGTCTGGCGTAAAAGAAGGAAGAATCGCTTATAGTAATATTCGTAAGGTTAGTTATATGCTTTTATCTTGCGGGCTTGCTGAGGTTTTATTCTTTATATTAGCTATCGCCTTTAATTTACCAATGCCATTAGTAGCAATTCAATTATTATGGCTTAACATTGTTACAGATGGGCTTCAAGACTTTGCTTTATCTTTTGAAAAAGGCGAAAAAAATATTATGAAGGAAAAACCGAGAAGTACTAAAGAATCGTTATTTAACAAGGAATTACTTAGTGAGGTACTAATCGCAGGACTTACAATTGGTTTAATTGTCTTTGGCGTTTGGGTTTATTTAATCGATGTAATTCACATGAATGTTGATGTAGCTCGTGGCTATATTATGGTTTTAATGGTATTTATGCAGAATATTCATGTGTTTAATTGTCGTAGTGAAAAACAATCAACGTTTAAAATATCGTTAAAGAAAAATCCGTTAATTATTTTTAGTATTGTTTCAGCGGTTGTTTTACAAATTATTATTATGGAAGTGCCTGTTTTAAGTCATTTTTTAAAAACGGAAACTGTTCCACTTATTCAAATGTTTTATTTGTTATTAGCGGCATTTGTAATTTTGATAGTTATGGAACTTTATAAATATATTAGATATAATCGAAAAAACTCTTAATGAGTTTTTTTATTTGACATTTTTAACGATTTTTTCGATATTAAAAAGTATTGGGCTGAAAATATTGACAACAGGGGGGGGGGGGGGGGGGTTACTCTTTTTAATTAGGGGGGGTTGTTGAGAAAAGGTTGTAAAGAAACTTTTTTTTTTTGTGTTTTTTTTTTGTATTTTTAGTATTTTTTTTCTATAAAAAAAAATGGTTGGAGAAAAATAGGGAAGCGGGGGGGGGGAGGGGCGGTATACTCTTATTAAATAGGAGTGATTGTATGAAGAATGTTGTTAAGAAACTTTTACTTTTTAGTTGTTTTATTATTACCTTTTGTTTTATTGATATTGTAGGAGTTAAAGCTGAAAACGAAAATACAGGGTATGCAGAGTGTTGGTATAAAATAAATAAGGATTATTACAACGATGAATATGATGATAGCCCATATGGTGAACTATATATTAGTCTTAAGGTTAGTAGAGTGTCTACTATATCAAATAGTTGTATTAAGGGAGATATAGGTAGAGGATTTACAGGCTATTGTTATATTAAATCATTCGAACATAATGGAATAGTAAGTAAATTACACCCTGAACCTAAAGTATATCAGTGTCCAGATAAATTGTATGTTGGTGGTTATTATGATAAGAAAGATCGCTTATTTTCAACACCGGAATATAAGTATACAAAAGAAGGCTTAATGAATTTGAAAATATCAGTTAATGAGAAAAACGGCGAAAAGGAAAATTTATATTGGAGTACTGCTTCTTTAGAAAGAAATTTTATATTACCCGAAGAAACAGAGGAACATAATGCAGATGAGACAGGCGCAATTATAATTGGTGATAAGAGAGATCAACAAAAAGCTGATCCGATGGATACTTCTTCACCTAGAGAAGATATTCAAGGTGTGATAAATTGGGGGAATTATCTATCATCTAAGGAGGTAAAATATGAAGAGGATGTTTGTTTACTCATTGGAGAAACGGTTCAACAATTTTTAAATACTTTATTTATTATAATTTCAGTAATAGGTATAATATTGTTAATTGTAATGTCAGCTGTTGAGTTTATTAAGGTTATTACTGGCTCAGATGAAGATGGTATTAAAATAGCTTTTAAACATACGTTAATTAGGACAATTTGTATTGTTATATTGCTTATATTGCCAGGTTTAATTGGTTGGATTTTAGATATTGTAAATGATAATTTTTCGGGAAAATATGAAATTGGTTCTAATGGGGAGCCTTTATGTGAAATTGGTAAATAGTTTTATACTTGACATTATTTTTAATAAATGTTATTTTAATTTAAAGGAAGGAGGTGATTAGCCATGACAACAATGAATAATTTAAAACAACAGATAGGGTTAGTTACCTTCAGTTTTGCTTTATAAGTTTAAACTTGAACTTTTTAATCCTCTCTAAACAGGATTTTTTTGTTGTCTTTTAGTAATAGGAAGTAAATATCAAATGGAAAAGAGGTGAGAAAAATGAAAGAGTTAAAAGAGTTTAAAAGTTTATGGAACTTTGTGAAGGAAGATAAAAAGTTGATAATAGTTGGCATAATCACAATTGTGATTACTTCACTGTTTGATTTAACTTATGGTTATTTATCAGGAGCGGCTGTTGAAGCTATAACTGATATGAATTTAAAATTGTGTCTTATGTTTTTTGGGATATATTTTATTATTAATTTAATTTCATCAAACTTTTTATATGAATATGGGTTTATGCTGCTGAGAAAAGCTGAACTTAATTTAAGTCAAAAACTTAGTAAAAAAATATACCTTAAATCTTTAGATTTACCAGCTTATGCTTATGAAGAAAAAAGTAGTGGTGAACTTTTAAATAGGATTACACAAGATACGGAAGTAATTTCTAATACTTTTAATGGTTTATTACGAATGATTATAAGTATTCTAGGAAGTTTTATTATTTTAATTTATATATTTTTTAATTCTGTAATTGTTGGAGTAGAAATAATCATTATAATTTTATTGATTTTTGTGGTTATGAAAAAATATAATCCTGAATTAAAAAATTTAAATCAGAATGTGAAAGATGAAAATGATACTTACACATCAACTGTGAATGAGACGATGAAGGGAATTCGTGAAGTTAAAACTTTGGGTGTTAAAGATAATATGTTTAGTCGTATAAATTATTTAATTAAAAATTTATTTAATGTAAGAACTAAACAACTAAAAACAGAAACTAAATTTGAAGTAATTACCAGTTCTATTCGTTTAGTTTTAGAGTGTCTAACTTTTATTATATGTGCTGTAGAACTATACTATGGAAAAATATCTTTAACTTTCTTTATTGCGATGACTTATTATGTTTATAGATATGGTTGGATTATAACAAATTTATCACAAATCAATAAAGATTATCAAAGGGTTTTAGTTTCATTTAATCGAATTAATGAAATTATCGAGAATAAATTATATGAAGATGAAAAATATGGAGAGACGGTTTTAAATAATTGCCAAGGTCGAATAATGTTTAAACATGTTGATTTTGGTTATAAAGGTGAAGAAAACATTTTAAAAGATTTTAATATTGATATTGTGCCAAATAAAAAAATTGCCATTGTCGGTAAATCTGGTCAAGGCAAAAGTACGTTATTTAATTTAATTACGAGAATTTTTGATCCAATTGGTGGAGAAATTATTTTAGACGGAATTGATATAAAACAGTTAACAGAGAAATCCTTAAGGGATAATATTGCAATTATTAGGCAAGAACCATTTATTTTTAAAGGAACTTTTAAAGAAAATTTCGAAATGATTAAGTCTGATATAACTGAAGAGGAAATTAGAAAATATACTAAATTAGCTTATCTAGATGATTATATAATGTCATTACCAGAACAATATGATACAAAAATAGGTGAAGGTGGAGTAAATTTATCTGGTGGTCAAAAACAGCGATTAGCTATCGCTAGAGGGTTACTTAGAAATAGTAGAGTTATTTTATTTGATGAAGCTACTAGTGCGTTAGATAATGAATCTCAAAACTATATAAAGAAAGCTATAGATTCTTTAGTGAAAGATCATACAATTATTATAATTGCTCATCGGCTTTCAACAATTATTGATGCTGATATAATTTACTTGATTGATGAGGGGAAAGTTAAAGCCTGTGGTAATCATCAAGAATTAATGGAGAACTGTAAGGAATATCAAGATTTATATGAAATAGAGTCATAGAAATTAAATATTGGTAAATAAAGGGTTTATATTTTAAACTCTTTTTAAAAACCTATGTTCGTGTTATAATTGTTATAGGTGGTAGTATGGAACGAATAATAATGCATATTGATGTTAACAATGCCTTTCTATCATGGACGGCAGTTTTGCTTTTAAAACAAGGTTATAAATATGATATTCGTAATTCTTATTCAATAATTGGTGATACAGATAATAAGCGCCATGGAATAGTTTTATCGAAATCAACGCCAATTAAAAAATTTGGAGTCAAGACAGCTGAACCTATTTTTCAAGCACGTAAGAAATGTCCGAATTTAAGGGTTTTTAAACCTGATTATAGGTGGTATAAAGAAATGTCTAATAAAATGTTTGAATTAATTAGTAGATATACACCTGATATTGAAAAAATGAGTATTGATGAGTGCTTTTTAGATTATGGACCGATTAAGCATTTGTATGGTGATGAGGTGGATTTTGCTTATAAATTAAAAGATGAGATTAAAAAAACATTAGGATTTACCGTTAATGTTGGGGTGGCTAATTGTAAACTATGTGCAAAAATGGCATCAGATTTTACAAAACCAGATAAGGTTCATACGTTATTTAAAACAGAAATCGATAGTAAAATGAAACCGCTTCCTATTGAAGATTTGTTTTTTATCGGAAGAAAAACTTCGGAAAAACTTCGAAAGTTAGATATAAATACAATTGGTGATTTAAGTAAACAAGATCCTAGCTATTTATACCCTTATTTTAAAAATCAGTCAGTTAGAATGGTAGAGTCTGCTAATGGGATTGATAATTCATTGTTAGAAACTGATAAAGCGGTAAGCAAGGGATTAAGCAATAGTACAACTTTACCACATAATTTAATTCATAAAGAAGATGTTTATGATATTATAGAATCGATAAGTGATAACTTAAGTGCCCAGCTTCGAAGAGAAGATAGGTATGCTTATGTGGTTAGGGTGCAGCTTAAAAATTCCGAGTTTAAGAATTATACTCATCAAGTGAAACTGAAAAATGCAACTAATAGTATGACAGTTATTTTTGAAACGGCTAAAAAATTAATAGATGATATGTGGAAGGATGAACCTATTAGATTAGTTGGTTTAGGTGTTGATGGGCTAACTCACGAAGCCACTTATCAGGTATCCTTATTTGATCAATTTGAAGAAGTTAGGCAAGATAAGGAATTAGAAAGTGCGGTTGATAAGTTAAAGGATAAATTTGGCTCTGAAGTTATAAGTAAAGCATCAATGGTCGGTAAGAAGAAAATCCGGAAAAAATATTAAGAGGTAATAGTGTCATTTTATTGATACTATTTTTTAATTATGCTAAAATTAAAATGGAGGGTATTATGAAGGATAAAGTTTTAGAAAAAGATGAAAAATTTATTTATGAATGTAGACCAAATATAAAAGAGGCTTCGGTTCCGGAACTTGGTAATTTGATTATGGCAATAATACTTTTTATTATGTTTATTTTAAGTGTTATTTTTTTAATTGTTCCAGGGATGATTTTACTTGGATTAATGGCAGGTGTTATTTTTTATGTTGTTATTCATGAATCTTTAAAAAATAAGGAAATTGCACTAAATGAAGAATATATTATTACAGATAAAAGAATAATTATTTATAATAAAAAGAATGATAACTATGTTTATGGATATCATGAAATTTTAAAAGATTTTTACAAAGGTTATGGACATGGGAAAAGTACAGATTTATATTTAATAAATAAAAAAATTCATAATAATTATAATAAAAAAGTAGAAGAAGTTAAAAAAAACAACCCTCAGAATATGACTTTTATGAGATTAGCTTGTCTTGATAACGTTGATGAGTTAATTATGACATTAAAGAAGGTTAATCCTAAATTACAATTTATTAGTAAGGAAGATAGTGATGAATAGTAATATTATAAAAAATATAAGCAGCGATTTAAATATTAAAACAAGTCAGGTGGAAAAGACTTTAAATTTATTAGAGGAAGGAAATACTATTCCTTTTATTGCCCGTTATCGTAAAGAGGTAACTGGTAATTTAGATGAAGAACAAATCCGTAAAATTAATGAAGTTTATATGTATGAAGTTAATCTTTTAAAGCGTAAGGAAGATGTTATTAGACTAATCGATGAAAAAGGTTTATTAACGGAAGAACTTTCTAAGCAAATTATGGATGCGAGTAAATTAGTTGAAGTTGAGGATTTATATCGCCCATTTAAAGAAAAGAAAAAAACCAAAGCTACAGAAGCTATTAAAAATGGTTTAGAGCCTTTAGCTAAGCAAATAATGGCTTATACTACTAAGTCTTTAGATGAATTAGTTAAACCTTATTTAAATGAGAATGTTCCTGATGCTGAAAAGGCGATTGAAGGAGCATCTTATATTATTGCTGAATGGATCAGTGATAATGCTTATTTCCGTAAGTGGATTAGAAATTTTACCTATAATACAGGTGCTCTTGTCACCAAACTTAAGAAAAATGGTGTAGATGAAGGCAAAGTTTATGAGATGTATTATGATTTTAACGAAAAAGTGAAGCATGCAAAAGCTTATCGTACTTTGGCTATTAATCGCGCAGAAAAAGAAAAGGTTATTTCAGTTAATATTGATGTCGATAAAGAAAGAATTTATAGTTGTTTAGAAGAACGTTTAATCAAAAAAGATGGTCCTTTTAATTATGTTATTAAAGGGGCTATACTAGATAGCTATAAGCGTTTGATTGCGCCTTCAGTAGAAAGAGAAATCCGCAGTGAACTTACAGAAATTGCTGAAGATGAAGCAACCGAAAACTTTAGTAAGAATTTAGAAAATTTATTGATGCAGCCACCAATGAAAGATAAAATGGTTTTAGGGTTTGATCCAGCATATAGAACTGGATGCAAATTGGCAGTTGTTGATGTTACTGGTAAAAAGATAGATATTAAAGTTATTTATCCTCATGAACCGAAAAACGAAAAAGAAAAAAGTAAAAAGATTTTACTTGATTTAATTGATAAGTATAAAATAGATATTATTGCGATTGGTAATGGAACAGCTTCAAGAGAAAGTGAAACTTTTGTAGCTTCAGTCATTAAGGAAGCTAAGCATAAGGTAGAATATATTATTGTTAGCGAAGCTGGTGCTTCGGTTTATTCTGCGTCTAAATTAGCTATTTCGGAGTTTCCTGATTTACATGTCGAAGAGCGAAGTGCGATTAGTATTGCGAGAAGATTGCAAGATCCACTTTCAGAGCTTGTTAAAATTGATCCAGAGAGTATTGGGGTTGGTCTTTACCAGCACGATATACCTGATAAAAAATTAAGTAGTTCTTTAGACTTTGTAGTTGAAAAAGCAGTTAATAGTGTAGGCGTTAATGTCAATACGGCTAGTAAAAGTTTACTTAAGTACGTTTCTGGATTAACTAAAGCTAATATTGATAAGATTGTTAAGTATCGTGATGAGCATGGAAAGATTATGAATAGGGATGTAATTAGTAAATTATTATCAGCTAAAACATATACGCAAGCAGTAGGTTTTCTTCGAATTGTTGATGGTGATAAAGTTTTAGATACTACGGCAATTCATCCAGAAAGTTATGCGATTACGTTAAAACTATTAGATATGTTAAATCTTTCATTAGACGATATTGGGACAGAAAAAATGAATTTTGATATAAATATTAAAGAGTATTCCGAAAAATTAGGAACGGATATTTATACTTTAGAAGATATTGTTAAGTCTTTACAAAAGCCTAATCGCGATCCTCGTGATGAAATGCCAAGGCCCCTTTTAAAAAGTGATGTTTTACATTTAGAGGATTTGAAAATAGGGATGCAACTACAAGGAACTGTTCGTAATGTAACACCGTTTGGAGCTTTTATTGATATTGGTCTTAAAAATGATGGACTTGCACATATTTCTAAATTAACTGATAAATTTATTAAACATCCAATGGAAGTTGTTAACGTTGGAGATATTGTAGATTGTTATGTCGATGATATTTTGATGGATAAAAATAAAGTTTCATTATCTTTATTGAAACCAAAGGGGTGAAAATATGCGAAAGTATTTACTTTTGTTGGTATCTGTAATGTTATTAGTTGGCTGTGAAGCTAAAATGGAAGAATTTAGTAAAACGTGTAGACAAGAGGTAAAATCTAGTGATATTATTGATACTGAAAAAAAAGATATAACTTATAATAACAAAGATGAAATTACGAAAGTTGTAGTTACAAGGACATATAAGACAAAAAATGATACCGGACTAACAACGCTTAAAGGAATTAAGGATTCGGCTAAAAGTTATAATAATAATTTAGCTAAATCTAAAGCGATTAAAATTACTGTACCAACAGATACGGATAACAAATATGTTATTAAGTATTATTTAGATGTTCAAAAAATGGATGATGAGGAATTAGAGACTTTTAATTTACGAAAAAATTCAGCGAAGTTTTTTAATAAAATGAAATCTTTAGATGTTGAATGTAAGTGATTTTAGATTGTAATTGGTGTATATGGTAATAGGTAAATATAAATGTATTTTTGAATAAACATTTTTGTAATTTTATATTAAACTATTTCTTTACAAAGTTTTATGTGAATTTTAGTTTAATTGTGAAAGTCAAATGATATTTATAAAGTATAAAGAAAAGAAGTTAGGATAACTAAAAGCTTAAAAAAAGAGAAAAGTAGATTTAGAAAAAGATAAGAGGTCAAGAAGAGAAATAAAAACATGATTAACAGAATGGTGTTTGTGGATCATAAGAAGAGCGACAATATCATTGATAGAAGCAATTTGCTCATTAGTGATTTTCAAAAGCAATAGCGTGAGAATAATAATATTTAGTGTTGCGGCAAGAGTTAGATTTACTACAGTCGTTACAAACATAAGACGGTTTATTTTCAAAACAGCAATGGAGATTATTACAATAAAAGTTAGTACGTAAAAATTTGTGTTTTTTAACATTTTTAGAGATAGTAGCTCTGTCTTTTTTAATACCCATCCAACTTTAGTTAGAATAATAACTAAAGTTTTTTTGTGAATTTAAGTTGAAAATATTGA
>CAUERX010000023.1 GCA_959020415.1 uncultured bacterium
TTCCCTCCCCCCCTCCTCTTATTTATTTTTTTATTAAACCCCCCCCCCCCCCCCCCCCCCTAGGTCGACTATTTTAACAAAAAAACACAGGATACTTCTGTTTTCCTATGTTTTATATTATTTTATACATAATTTTTATTCATTTTTCTCATTCAAAGATTCCAGTTTATTTATGTAATCATTTTCGAGGTTAGAAATATCATTAGGACTCATAAATAACACAACAGCATTTTGATGTTTTATTAACTTGTCAGCTTCATCAATGGTAATGTGTTCAGCATTTGGAATTTTTTCAATTAAATCTTCACTAGTGATATCGTCTTCTTGTTTGTTTTCTCTAGCTCCATGAATATCCATGATATATGCTTTATCAGCGGTACTTAAAATTTCAATGTAATCTTCAGCAAATTCTTTTGTTCTGGTAAAGGTATGTGGCTGAAAAACAACAACTATTTCTTTATTATCGTATTTTTGTTTAGCAGCTTTAATTGTAACTTTTACTTCGGTTGGGTGATGAGCATAGTCATCAATAACAACATTATCACCAACTATGGTTTCAGTAAACCTTCTTTTAGCTCCTTCAAAGGTTTTTATTTGTTTTGCTACTTCTTTAGCTTCTAATCTTTCATAATAACAAACACTAATGACAGCTAGTGCATTAAGTAATTGATGTTTGCCATATAGTGGCAAATCAAAATGACCATAATAGTTATCTTCGACAAAAATATCAAAACTGGTTCCACTAGAATTATAGTTAACATCTTTGGCAATGATATCATTATCTTCATCAAGTCCGTAATAGAAAATTGGTTTATTTACTTCTAAACTATGGGTATATCTATCATCGCCGCAAGCAATGACCATTTTTTCGGCGTTATTAGCATATTCTTGATATGCGTCGATAACATCATCAATATCTTTAAAGTAATCAACGTGATCTAATTCAATATTGGTGATTATAGCATAGTATGGCGAATATTCTAGAAAGTGACGTTTGTATTCACAAGCTTCTAAAACAAAATATTTGTTTTCTTTATTTGCGTGTCCTGTACCATCGCCGATTAAATAGTTAGAACCTTTTAAATTATCTAAAACGTGAGATAACATAGCTGATGTTGAAGTTTTCCCATGACATCCAGCGATAGTAATAGTTTCAAACATTCTAGTTAATTTAGCTACCATATCTTGGTATGAGTGGATAGATAACTCTAAATCTTTAGCTCTTATTAATTCTTCATTATCATCTTTAATAGCATTACCTCTGATGATAGTCATATCTTCTTTAATGTTTTCTTTATTATAAGGTAAAATCTTAATACCTCTTTGGACTAGGCCTTCTTCGGTAAAGAAATGTTTTTCAACATCACTGCCTTCAACCTCATAACCTAAATCAAATAAAATGGCGGCTAAGGCACTCATGCCTGAACCTTTAATGCCAATAAAATAATACATAGTTTCCTCCTATCCTATCAGTTCGATTAAATATGGTCCTAAAATTAATACCATAATTAATGGAACAATAAAAACAACTGATATTATACTAACTTTATTTGGTATTTTATTGATTTTCCCCTTTATTTCTAATATTTGTTTTTCTCTTAGAAAATCTATTTGATTATACATTGTATCTAAAATACTATTACCAAATTGATTTGTTTGAGTAATGTTTAGAATGATATTATTAATGGTTTCAGAGGGAATCCTTTTTTTCATACTTTCTAAAGCCTCAATTAAGGATTTACCAAAATTCATTTCAAACAAAGCTTTTTGAAATTCCTTAGAAATTTCTGAATCTACATTATCACATGTTACTTTTAATGATTCTTCAAGGTTACGTCCCGATTCTAAGGTTAAGGTCAAAATCTCAAAGAACTGCAATGCTTCATAATCTAATCTTGAAGTTCTCTGTTTTATTTTTCTAATAATAAATATGTAATAGAATAAATAATAGTACCCTATCGCGACAAATGGTGCATAAATATAACCATTTTTACTAATGTATAAAACAAGGATAAATACGACAACTGTTGTAAAAAGTCTGGTGTTACAAAATGAAATTGTATCAAATTCAGTATCGTCACCTAAACTAGTGATTTTTTCGTTTACTTCTTCTATTTCTTTTTTTCGATATATTTTCTGAATGAATTTATTTCGATCGTTCATCTAAATCACCACCTTCATTATTTTGCGGACACAGATGACGAATACTATATAGTAAATAATCATTCCGATAAGTAAGAATACGCCAAGTTTAGTCGTAAAGAATGGAACGAAATAAGTTGGACTTATAAGACTAACAAATAAAATAAATAAGAATGGTACAGCAAATAGAACGTAAACGATTATTTTACTGCTTCCAGTTAATGACTTTAATTCTAGTCTTAGTTTTTTCTTGTTAAATAAACTCTTTTCGATTGATTCGAAAACAGCAATGATATTACCACCGGTTTTATTAAGAATTGTTAAGGATGCGGTTAAGTAATTAACTTCTTCAAGATTAACTCTATCAGCAAAGCGTTTAAATACAACGTCAATACCTAAACCATAAGAAAGCTCTAAACTCATTTTTTCAAATTCTTTAGCGATTTCGCCTTCGACTTCTTTACTAACAATATCAATAGCTTGGCTGATACTTCTTCCTGACTTGAAGGCGTTGTTCATAACAATAATAGCTGAAAGTAAATCATTTTCTAATTTGTTACGATAAACTTTGTATTTAGCAAAATAGATAACGTCTAGAACGAAGAAACCAACTAAAAGTGGGAATACGATTTCGTATGGAGTCATCAATTTTAACTGAATAGTTTTAGCAAAGCCAGCGATTAATAAGAAAATAAATGATACAATAAATTTACCAACTAATATTTCCATTCCGTTTTCGTGTATCGCGCTTACGGTGCGATACTTATCTAGTTTTTTAGCGTATTTTTGAGCGAAAACTGATTTTTCTAGTGATTTAGCCCACTTTTTAGCTTTTCCTTGATACCAGTTTATAGAACTATCAAATAATGATGGTTCTTTGTTTTTTAATGGTTCGATGGTATATGGTTCAATTCTTTTTTCTAGCTTTAAAGTTTTTCTAAACCTTACAATAAGAAAAACAATAAAAGTTAAAATTATTATAATAAAACCTTGGAGCGCGAAAATGTGGTGCTGGTTACCAAGAACACTAATGGTAATGGTTTTACTAACAGTGTTTCCAGCCTCATCACTAACAGTATAAGTTAAATTATGATTTCCAGCTTCATCAAGATTTATATCTTTTGAATTATTTGTTATTTTACTGGTGATATCTCCATCCTGATTATCCTTAGCGGAGATACCTTCATCAATTAATAATTTTTCTCCCTTATATAATTCAATGTTAGATGAACCAACATCTAAAACTGGTGGCTCTTTATCAATAATATAAGTGCCACTATTAATGACAGTTTCTTTACCAGAGGAATCATACACCTTAGCAACAATTTTGTAGGTCCCAGTATCACTCATATAAATGTTAGTGCTTTTGTTGTTGTTTATAACAATTGTACTAACATCTTTACCATTTTTATAAAGTGTATAGTTATATTTTTGCGTATTTTGCGCAGGTGAAAAAGCGACAACAAGGTCTTTATTTGTCGGTTTAGTTGTGCTTGTGATGTTGAAATTTCCACCTTCTACCATACTTTCCTCCTACTTATTTACCAAAAATATCGGTTAAATCATCAATGCCATGAGCTTTTATTTTGGCATAAACTTTTGGAACGTATTTATGCATTAAGAATTCACCAACCACGTCCCCATTTGGTAAAACTCCTGTTTGCCGAAATTTGAATATTTCTTTTTGGTTAATTTCCCCGTCTTTAATACCAGTGATTTCGTTAATACTGGTAATTCTTCTTCTTCCGTCGGAAAATCTTTGAATTTGAATAACAATATCTAGGGCGTTTTCAACGTATTCACGAATAGCGATTACTGGAATTTCAATACCATTCATCAATACCATAGTTTCTAAACGGTTTAAGGCGTCTTCAGGGCCATTAGCGTGCATCGTAGTCATACTACCATCATGTCCAGTATTCATAGCTTGAAGCATATCAAAGGCCTCTTTACCACGAACTTCGCCGACAATAATACGATCTGGTCTCATTCTTAAAGAATTAATAACTAAATCTCTAATCGTAACCTGTCCTGAACCTTCATAATTAGTAGTTCTTGTTTCTAGTGAAATAACGTGATCTTGTTTTAATTTTAATTCAGCAGCATCTTCAATAGTAATAATACGCTCATCATGGAAGCAAAACGATGATAAAACGTTTAATAATGTTGTTTTACCACTGCTAGTTCCACCAACTATAATGATATTTAATTTAGCATGAACACAAGCTTCCAAAAATCTGGCCATATATGGCGTTAGAGTTCCTGTTCTTAAAAAGTCATCAATATTAGCTAATTCTTTTTTAAATTTTCTGATTGTAAGGACTGGACCATTTAATGATAAAGGTGGCAAAACAGCATTTAATCTAGAACCATCATCTAGCCTAGCATCGACCATTGGATGAGCAATATCAATTGTTCGTCCTAATGGTTGGACAAGTCTTTGTATTACTCTAACAATATGGTCGTCATTAACGAAGCTAACACTATTATCTCTAATCAGATGCCCATTTAGTTCAATATAAACCTCATCTTTCCCATTAACCATGATTTCAGTTATATCTTTATCTTTTAATAATTCGGTTATTGGTCCAAAACCGCTAATTTCATTATCGATTAAATTATATATATAGTTTCTTTCGGCGCTACTTAAGTCATAGCCTTCTATTGTTTTGTCAATTTGGATTTTAACAAAATCGTCCATTGACTCATGATTTTGAATATTATTATCGATTAAATTTTGAATAATTTCATTTCTGAGTTCTTCTAATAATTCCTTATTAGGAAAGGCATCATAGTCATTTACTTCTTCATGAATTATTTCTTCTGGTTTTATGTCAAACTCATCGACAAATTTTCTTTTAATCATGGCCTTTCCTCCTTATTCTTCTTTTAATGTTTTAGTGACAATTTCGGTTAAGATTTGTCCACCTTTACTACGGGCAATGTTTTTATCCAGTGTCATTATTTTACCATTGTAAACAAATTTTTCAATATTTTTATTATAAAAACTCTTTGGCAAAACATAATCGATACTTGAACCAATCATGTTTTTTATTTCATATAAACTGTAGCTAGTGTTGTTTGGTCTAGCTTCATTTAAAATTATTTTATAGCTATGGCGATCCATATCCTTGAAAATAGCAACCATTGTTTTCATGTTTTTAATATCCATTAAATCATTAGTAATTACATATAGTATTTCATCACTAATGTCTAAGGTAACAACATTTATCTGATCAATGATGTGGTTGGTATCAATTAAAATAACATCGTATTTTAATATCAATCTTGAAATTAATATTTCGATAAATTTTGCTCTTATTTTACTAACGCTTCGAGGATCAATTGGAGCGGTTAGAACATCGATATAATCATTATATTTTTGAGTATAATCTTCCAATTGTCCAAAACGGTTGTTCATCATATCTTCGCATAGGGTATAAATATCTGTCTCACCATTTACATTTAGTGACGCCCCTATTGAACCTGAATATAAATCTAAATCAACAATAACTGTTTTTTTATGCATATCTGATAAAATGCCAGCCATATTTAAAACAGTTGTGGTTTTACCAGAGCCACCTTTAACCGATGTTACAGTTATTACCTTTGCTTTATTTAGTGCCATAGTCCACCTCTTACTCTTTTATTATTTGCATCTTTCCATCATTGACATAGCCGTTATAAGTTATATCTAAATCATAACCATTACCAACAATAGAAATAAAAATTCCTTTGACTTTATCTTTGACGTTAATACGAATTACCCCAGTGTCGACATTAACGACTTTATTTCCTTTTATATTTGTTTCTAACATTGTTTCCATTTTTTGTTTTATGTTATCATTTTTTAGATTTTTTAATCCATATTTTATTGTGCTTTGAATTTCAGTTTCATATTTATGTTTGGTATAAGCTAAATTGCCAACATCAACGACAATAGCTAATAAAATGATGATAATTGGTAAAAGCATGACAAATGTAACCAATGATTGTCCTTTATTGTTCAAAATTTTCACTACTTTCTTGAGGAATATTTTGACTATCATCTACTTCATTATCAAGATAAATACTTTTTGAAGCTTCAGCCGTGTATTCTTTACCTAATACATTATTAAGTCCGGGCGCATTAATACTTATTTTCTTTTTTAAGGTTAGTTTAATCATATCACCATTTTTGCTTTCATCATAAATTAAATTTTCATTAGCAACATAGGCTTTTAATTCTTTTTGCTTGTCATTTTGATAAAGTTCGGTAACGATTTCGAGAGAATCATTTAAATTGTATTTTTGCAAAAAAATATTACCAATATCTATTAAAGCAACAAAAACAAGTAAGATAATTGGCAAAATTAAAATGAATTCTATTAGTGCTTGCCCCTTTTCTTTCATATTATCACGCTACCTATCATATAAATTATATCAAATTTAATAGTAAATAACAATAAAATATTAATGTAAAATCTAGATTTTTATTTCTGATGCCTACTAAAAAACATTATAGTGAATTCCTTGATTTTTAAAGATATTTATGATAAGCTAAGTGATACTTTTCAAATTATTTAGGAGAGAAAAATGACAAAGAAAAAAAAGGCAGTTTATCCAAGCGAAATTTATTATAAAGAATTAGGAAAAAGAAAAGGAAAACAAATAATTTATCATAAATATCTTGATTATCGATTAGGTCTTCCTCTTGGAACAGAGCACATCTTAAATGAAGCAATTAGAATTTTTAAAGCATCTACTCCCGAAAGACCAGATAGATTAGATGTTAATTGGAAATTATTTGGAAGTTTACTATTAGCAGTTTATAATTTTCCAATTTGCGATGAAAATTCGGTTATAAATAAATTACGTAAATCAAACATTAATAGTAGCCAGCTTTGCTATGACTTTGATTTAAAAATACCAACTAGCAAATTAAAACTTATAAGCTGCGCACCAACATATGTTGATTATTTTAAGGAACCATTTGAAAAAATGGAAAGCCGAATTTTTCCGATAGATGAAACACCATTTTCAAAGTTATCCCCTGAAAAGCTTTTTTATCAATTGATGGGGATTATAGAAAGACCACAAACAAATTTAGAAATTGAAGATTATGGTAATATGGATGAAGAACTATTTAACACTATATTAGCGGAACTTCAAAGAAGAGATACTGTTCTAGAACAAATGGATAAAGATTTAAAACCTGTATTCATGTGGACTAGCCAAAGTCTAGGATATACAAAGGCGGAAAGTATTATTTCTGCAAATGAAATATTTTCCAAGCCCCAAGCGAATTTTGAAGAGCCTGATATTCAAGCTCCCTTTACTTATTACTCTGGTCAAACGCCTAAGTGCTTAAAAAAAGGTACACTTTAAAAGCGTACTTTTTTAATTGTTTTTATTTTCCCATTTCCAATTTTTAATTTCTGGCATATCTTCGCCATTTTCTCTAATGTAAGCATTATGAATTATGATTTTATTCTTCATTTCCTCCATTAAATAGATCTCTTTGCTTCCTTGCTTTGGAAGATGCTCAATAACGTCTTGAACTAAATGGAATCTGTCAATTTTATTTTGAACGCGCATATCAAATGGCGTTGTTATTGTTCCTTCTTCTAAATAACCATGAACTGAAATATTACGATTAGTTCTTAGATAAGTCAATTCGTGAATTAACGTTGGATAACCGTGATAGGTGAAAATAATTGGCTTATTTTTAGTGAAAAGCAAATTATACTCTTCATCACTTAAAGCATGGGGATGTTTAGCTGGAGACTCTAATTTCATTAAATCGACAATATTTATACATCTAATTTTAATATTAGGCAATTCTTCATTTAAAATAGAAATCGCTGCAATAGTTTCTAAAGTTGGCGTATCGCCACAGCAAGCCATAATAACATCGGGTTCTTCATTTTGGTCATTACTTGCCCACGGCCAAATTCCAATACCTTTAGTGCAATGGATTTTGGCTTCTTCCATTGAAAGCCATTGAAAACTTGGATGTTTTGAGGCAACTATTACATTGACGTAATTACGACTTTTAATACAGTGATCAAAGCAAGACAATAGACAATTAGCATCTGGTGGGAGATACATTCTTACAACATCAGCTTTTTTATTAGCAATATGATCTAAAAAACCTGGGTCTTGATGAGTAAAACCGTTGTGATCTTGTTGCCAAACATTTGAGGTTAAAATTAAATTTAATGAGGCAATATCGCGGCGCCAAGAAATTTGACTACATACTTTAAGCCATTTTGCGTGCTGCGAAACCATTGAATCAACAATGCGAATAAAAGCTTCATAGCTCGTAAAAAATCCATGTCTTCCAGTTAATAAATATCCTTCTAGCCAACCTTCACACATATGTTCAGAAAGATAAGAATCCATAATTCGACCATTGGGATTTAAGTGCTCATCATTTTCAATTATTGGTTCTTGCCAATCACGATCTGTTACTTCGAACATTTTATATAGGCGGTTTGACATAGCCTCATCTGGGCTGAAGGTTCTAAAATTATTTGGATTATTTTTGATAATGTCACGGACATAGCCACTTAATTCTAACATGTCTTGTGTAACTGTTTCTCCATGTTTTTTTACTTCAACAGCATAATCTTGAAAATTAGGTAAAATTAGATCTTTTAAAAGTAATCCTCCATTGGCATAAGGACTTGCGCCCATTCGTTTTTGACCATCGGGTGTTAATTTTTTTATTTCTGGCTTTAATCTTCCTTCTTCGTCAAATAGTTCTTCAGGATGATAACTTTTTAGCCATGTTTCTAGTTCCTTGACATGATCTATACTTTCCATTGAAATAGGAACTTGGTGAGCTCTAAAAGTACCTTCAACTTTTTTGTCGTCAACTATTTTAGGACCGGTCCAACCTTTTGGCGTTTTTAAAATAATCATTGGCCATAGCGGTAATTCTTCATCGCTACCTTTACGAGATTTATCCCATATTTCGGTAATTTGATTTATCACTAAGTCCATTGTTTTGCTCATTAAATGATGCATTGTTTTTGGGTCATCACCTTCAACCAAATATGGTTTATAACCAAGTGCATAAAAATAACTGCCTAATTCTTTATTTTTCATTCTAGAAAAAACAGTTGGATTGCTTATTTTATATCCATTTAGATTCAAAATAGGAATAACTGCCCCATCGGTTTTGGGATTTATAAATTTATTGGAATGCCAAGAAGTTGCTAAAGGGCCAGTTTCTGCTTCACCATCACCAATAACACATGCGGCTATTAAATTTGGATTATCAAGAACAGCACCATAAGCATGGGCTAAAGAATACCCTAATTCTCCACCTTCGTGAATACTTCCGGGGTTTTCTGGCGCAGCATGACTTGAAATACCGCCAGGAAACGAGAACTGTTTAAACAGTTTCTTTAGACCATCTTCGTCTTCGGTGATGTTTGGATAGAATTCACTGTAACTACCTTCTAGATAAGTATTGGCAACCAAAAAATTACCACCATGTCCAGGACCAGAAATATAAATCATATCCAAATTATATTTTCTAATAACTCTATTTAAATGAGTATAAACAAAATTTTGAGCTGGAACTGTTCCCCAATGCCCTACTATTTTCTTTTTAATGTCCTTTTCTGTTAAAGGCTCTTTTAATAATGGATTATCGAGTAAATATAATTGAGCAGCAGACAGATAGTTAGCAGCTCTAAAATACTTATCTAATAATTCGATTTCTTTATTGCTTGTTTCTTTGGTCATATTATTCCCCTTCTATTCTAATTAATATTATAGCATACTTAGCTTAAAATTTTAAGATTGTTTTTTTATTTGTTTCGATAATATTATTTTTAATTAACTCTTTAATACTTTTAACATAATTATTTTTTATTATATAATAAAAAATAATTAGCTGTAGACTAACTATTTTTATTTATTTCTTTTAATTGATACAAAATATTTAAAGCTTCTAATGGTGTTACTTCTAAGGGATCAATTTTATTTAATTTTTCTTCAACTTTTGATTGTTTCGGAATTAATTCATCAATTGGTAATGCTTCTTGAACTCTAATATCACGTTTTTGTTCGTTGCCTTCATAAACTTTTAAAATTTCAGTAGCTCTTTTAATAAGAGATTCTGGAAGGTTAGCAAGTTTGGCAACGTGAATACCGTAGCTCTTATCGACACTACCTTCCTTTATTTTATGAAGAAAAGTTATTTTACCATCTTCCTCATAAGCACTTACATGAATATTTCTTAAACCTGGTAGAGTGTTTTCTAAATCCGTTAATTCATGATAGTGAGTGGAAAAGAAGGTTTTCCCTTTAATATTTTGATGGATATACTCAATAATGGATTGCGCTAAAGCCATTCCATCGAAAGTGGCAGTTCCTCTACCTAGTTCATCAAAAAGCAATAAGCTAATTTCCGTAGCGTTACTAATAGCATTATTAGCTTCCATCATTTCGACCATAAATGTTGATTCACCACTTACTAAATCATCACTAGCGCCAATTCTAGTAAATATAGAATCAAATACTGGAAGTTTAGCTTCTTTAGCAGGAACAAAACAACCAATTTGAGCCATGATAGATATTATAGCCATTTGACGCATATATGTCGATTTTCCGGCCATGTTTGGTCCTGTGATTAACAATATGTTGGTCTCTTTATCCATAATAATGTCATTGGATACAAATTCAGTATCAATCACCTTTTCAACAACCGGGTGGCGTGATTCTTTAATACACAATTCTTTTTCGGTTAATGTTGGTCTAATATAGTTGTTTTGTTCACTAACAGTGGCGAATGATTGCATTACATCGATTTCGCTAATTATTTTAGCGATTTCTTGAAGTTTTGGAATATAAGTTTTAACCTCATCACGAATGCTTAAAAATAAGCTGTATTCAAGCTCGATTATTTTTTCTTCAGCATTTAAAATTAAAGCTTCTTTTTCCTTTAGAACTGGGCTTATATATCTTTCACAGTTAGCTAAGGTTTGTTTTCGTTGGTAGCCAAATTCATCTTTAATCATATCCATATTGCCTTTGCTGACTTCGATATAATATCCAAATACACGATTATACCCGATTTTAAGATTTTTAATGCCAGTACGTTCGCGCTCTCCTTGTTCAAACCTAGCGACGAAGTCTTTGCCACCCTTACGAAGGTCTTTTAATTCATCTAATTCAGCATTAAAGCCATCTTTAATTAAATATCCTTCTTTTAATCCCATAGGCGGGTTTTCATAAATACTATGTTCTAATAATTTATATAAATCATTTAATGGTTCTAGTTCTTTATGAAAGCTAATTTGTTTTAATAATTCACTAATTTGAGGCAAAACCTTGATTGAATTTCTTAGTTGAAGCATGTCTCTAGCGTTGGCATTACCAAAAGCTATTTTACCACTTAAACGTTCAAGGTCGTAAACTTCCATTAAATAAGTTTCTAAATCACTTTTAATTATAAATTCTTTTAGTAATATATCGACACAATTGTATCGCTCTTCAATGCTTTTCTTATCAATCAATGGACTTAAAATATATTTTTTTAATAATCTGGCTCCCATTGCTGTTTTTGTTTTATCTAAAAGCCAAACTAATGAATAATTGCGTTGCTTTAATCTTAAAGTTTCGATAAGCTCAAGATTACGTTTTGTATGAACATCCATTTTTAAATAATTTTTTGTTTCTTTAATTTGGACTGGTTGAAGATGTGCTAGACTACGTTTTTGGTTATTTTCGATATAAGCAATTAAGTGTTTTACGGTTTCTATATAACGTTGATCAGTTAATTCATTATAAACTTTAGCATAATTTTCAGTTGTATTTTCGGTAATGGTAATTGTTAAATGAAATTGGTTTTTTAAAATTGAGTAAATACTTTTATCAACTTTTTCGGTAATTACTACTTCTTTAACGCCTAAATTAACTATTTCACTAACTACTTTTGATGGATTATGTTCTATTAATAAAGCATAAATTTCACCGGTTGAAACGTCAGCATAGCTAATGCCATAAGCATGTTTAAAATCAACGATATTAGCGATGAAATTAAAATCATCAGACTTCAAAGTGTCACCATTCATGACAGTTCCAGAACTGATGATTTGGATAATATCACGTTTAACAATTCCTTTAACATCTTTAGCATCTTCCAGTTGTTCACAAATACCAACTTTATAACCCTTTTCAATTAATCTATCTATATACCCTGATGCAGCATGGTGTGGGATCCCACACATAGGTATTCTTTCATCTAAACCAGCGGATTTGCCAGTTAAAGTTAATTCTAGTTCATGACTAAGTAAAATAGCATCATCGAAGAACATTTCATAAAAATCTCCTAGCCTAAAAAAGATTATTAAATCTTCATTGGCATTTTTAATTTCTAAATACTGCTTCATCATTGGGGTTACTTTATTTAAATCTACATCTTTTCGTTCCATCATATCACCAACATCTAACTTTCTAATGCATTTATATTATAATACATTTCAAGGGAAATAGTCAATGAAATAACGGTATTACCGTTAGCTTTTCGCCTAATTTTTTTATAAATTTATCATGTTTTTTCTCATCTTATAATTTCAATATTTTCCATTTAAAAACTACCTTTTTAGGTAGTTTAAAGCCTCATCAAATGTTTCGATTGGAACTATATCAATATCGTACCCTTTTTTATTTTTAAGGTCTCTAGCTTCAACATAGTTTTCACCTTGTGGAACGAGGAAAACATCAGCTTTTTCCTTTACAGCTCCCATTAATTTATATTTGATACCACTGATTTCTCCAACGTTTCCATTTCGATCAATGGTTCCAGTTCCTACTATTTTTTTGCCATTGGTTAAGTCTATTTTGTTTAAATAACTATAAACAGTAAGAGACATCATTAGACCACCAGAAGACCCTGATTCACTATCTTTAAATTTTAAATCAACGTGATGATCAGATTTAATATCTAAAGTTTCAGTAATGATAATACCTGCTTTAGCCTCCCCGTTGACATCAATTAAAGTTGTTTTACATTGTTTTTGTTTTCCATCTCTAATAACGGTAAAGTTTATTTTATCGTTTGGTTTTTTATCTTTAACAAAATCGTATAAATCCTGTTTTTGTTTAATTGTTTTACCATCAACTTTAATAATTTGATCTTTTACTTTTAAATTAGTTTTAGCTAAATCATCGACATAAGTTACATATACTTTGTTATTTTCAGTTTTGTAGTCAATGTCTGAACGATCGTAAGCAACTAAAACGGCGATATCATTGGCTTCTTCTAAAAGCATTTTATTACGGTATTCTTCGTCTTCAATCGTTTCGTCACCAACGGTTACTTCTTCTTCTTTAACTATGTCCCAATTAGGATTTATTAAAGCATAAAGCAGCATCGGAATGGTCCCTTCTACTTGGGAGACATAGGCCATATTAAGAGAACCAGATAATTTGAAATCGGTAGCAATATCGACCTTTTCTTTGGTATCAATTGTTCCTCCTGGTGCTGAAATATAGTATGGTAATCTTACAGTGAAAAGAATAATGGCGATAACAATTATTAGCAGGCTTATAAAGTTTTCTTTAATGTAATTTTTAGTTTTTTCATATATTTTAGTAAACATAGGTCAATCCTTTCTATTATTAAAATATACTTACATAGGTGAATTTATGAAAAAGTGGGTTAGCGTAGTTACAGTATTAATTTTAATGTTCCTTTGTTTTGAAATACTAACAGAGTCAAAAAGTATTTTAGATTCTGTTTCTTTTTCGCTGGCAATTTGGAAAAATAATATTTTTCCATCGCTTTTTCCCTTTTTTGTTTTATCAGAGGTTATGATAAAGTATGGAATTCCTGAGTTTATTGGTAATTTGCTCAAACCATTTATGAATAAATTATTTAAAATTAAAAGCTCAGCAGCTTTTGTCTTTATCATGAGTATTATATCAGGAAATCCAGCAAATGCAAAATACACAAGAGAATTATATTTAAATGGTGATTTGAATGTTCATGAGGCAACAAAAATTTTGTGTTTTTCGTGTTTTGCCAATCCTTTGTTTATTTTGGGAACAGTAGCCTTATTATTTTTGAATAATAAGGAGGTTGGGATTTTAATTCTGCTATGTCATTATTTAGGAAATATTATAATTGGTTTAATTATGAGAAATTACTATCCAAGCAAGAAAGAAAATGAAAAAGTAAGTTTTTCTAGAGCTATTAACAGTATGCACCAAAAAAGAATTAGTAATAAAAGTGGTTTTGGGACGATCTTCACTAATTCTTTAGTTAACAGTATTAATACACTTTTGCTTATCTTAGGAGTTATGACAATGTGTTTGGTTTTTACAACAATCATCGATAACAATGTTAATTTAAATAGTGTTTTTCAAAGTATTTTAAATGGCTTTATCGAAATGACTCAAGGTTTAAAATACATAAGTTTAGAAGCAATACCACTTAAAATCAAATGCGTTTTATCCGTAATGATTTTATCGTTTGGTGGATTTAGTATTCACATGCAGATAGTGAGTATCTTAAGTGATACAGATATTAAGTATTTTCCTTTTTTATGCGCCCGTATGATGCATGCAATAATATCTGGAATTTTAATGTTTGTTTCATTTGATTTTTGGATTAACTTGTTTTAATGAAATGTATAAATATAGTTAAACTTAACGTCTTCATTTAAGTTTCCACCAGTAACAATATAACTAATTTGAAGATACGAATTATCAACGTTTGGATCATCAGCGACTAATGATATGGTTGGGGCAGCTAAAGTAAATGATTCTATTTCAGCCCCTTTTGGCATTTCTATTTTTTGTTTAGTGCCTATGGTAACACCATCTGATTCAACTATTATTTGCTCAGTACTACCATCAAGATAAGTAACTGTGCAGCTATTACCTGTACAAGTAGCAGCACTGATGTATTTTTTTGATAATTTATTATTGATATTTGTAGCGATTAAAGCATTTTTATCCATAACTCTAGTTTTCAATGAATTATTAACGTAAACATCTTTTAACTCTAAAACTATTTCGAAAAGGAAGACAACTATAATCATGGTTAAAGTAAAAGACGCGAGTAATTCAACAACGGTAAATCCCTTTTTATTTAATTT
The DNA here is from genome assembly GCA_959020415.1 of uncultured bacterium. Classification (GTDB taxonomy): domain Bacteria; phylum Bacillota_I; class Bacilli_A; order RF39; family UBA660; genus Coprosoma. The sequence continues at coordinate 15,243 of CAUERX010000023.1, forward strand.
CACGGTAGGCCTCCTTTTTAACTAATTTTTCCGTACGTTATGGTAGCAAATGTTCCGTTTTTGTATTCAGCAATTAATCTATTTTTATTACTTTCTAACTCTATTTGATTAATGAAATTACGCATTCCTTCGGAAATGTTTAGATTTTTGTTTTTGTTTACATATGTTTTTAAATTTGTTACGTCGGAGTTAGTAAACAGCACGCTTCTAAACTCACCGGCATTAGCTAAAGTATCACAAAGATTAGAATTAGCTAAATTAGTATCAACTGTACAAAAAGTTCGTTCCCCTTCTTTTTTAAAATTTTCAGTTTCAATAATTATTTTAAAAGGAGTGGTAGAATTAATTTGTCCACTTAAAGGTTTACTAGAACTTTCATTTTGTGATACATATTTTTTCACACTGTTTAAATTATATATTCCTTCAACGGTATTATAGTTATAGCTATTATTATAATTTACAATTAGATTTTTAAACTGAGTGTAAAGAATAACCAAAACTGTCAAGCTGAAAGTGGCAACAACCAAGGTTTCAACCAATAAAAAACCTTTACTATTTAATTTTTTCATATTTTGCTCCTTTTTAGTTTGTATTTATCTTGAATATATTATATAATATATTTAGGATAAATGCTAGTCCTTAAGTAAAAGAAAATAAAAGGAGTGTATAAGAATATGTTAAAAACATTTGACTTTCAAAGAATACCAGTTGTTGATGTAGTAAATGAAATTTTAGTAGATGCAGCAAAGCGTGGAGCCAGTGATATTCACTTTGATCCATATGAAGAATATTTATTGGTTCGTATAAGAATTGATGGTGACTTATTAGATTATGCAGAAGTTCCTAATTCAGTTCGTGACTATTTAGTTACGCGTATTAAGACTATTTCTAAAATGAATATCACCGAATCACGCCGTCCACAAGATGGGGCAATTAAAGCAACACTTAAAGGCGTGGATTTAGACCTTCGTGTTTCCTCTCTTCCAGTAAGTAATGGTGAAAAGATTGTTATTCGTATCTTGGATTACTCGATGAGTATGGCTGGTATTGACGAATTAGGCTTTAGTGATGAAAATTATAAAAAAATGCTGGAGATGATATCAGTACCTAACGGTATTGTTTTGGTTACTGGGGCAACTGGTACAGGTAAATCAACTACCGTTTACTCTATACTACAATTTTTGAATCGCTCAAACACAAATATTATTACGGTTGAGGATCCAATAGAAATGGACATTAAAGGAATAAATCAAGTTCAAGTTAATAGCCAAATTGGTTTAACTTTCGCATCAGCTTTGCGTTCTATTTTACGTCAAGACCCTAATATTATCATGATTGGAGAAATTCGTGATACTGAAACTGCAAAAATTGCTGTTCGTGCTTCTATTACTGGGCACTTAGTATTATCTACTATCCATACAAACAATTCATTAAATACTATTGAGCGTTTAATTGATATGGAAGTTCCTAAATACTTGCTTGCTTCGGCTTTAGAAGGTATTGTTTCACAAAAATTAGCGCGTAAATTATGTCCACACTGCCGTGTTAAAAGAAAAACAACTGAATATGAAAAACAAATTTTTAAGGTCGTTACGGACCATGATGTTGATGAAGTGTATGACGTTGAAGGCTGCGAGGAATGTCATAATGGATATAGTGGACGTATCGCTATTCAAGAAGTACTTATTATTAACCAAGAAATTAGAGATGCTTTAAGTAATAATGTTGCTAAAGAAGAGCTAAGAGACATGGTATATGGCTCTAACGTTACTACTTTGCTTGAAGATGGACTTGATAAAGTTATTGCTGGACTAACGACTTTTAGTGAAATTATTAATTTAATTGAATTAGATGATGACAGTAAAATAAATGATAATTTTGATTTAAAACAAGCTATTTCTCTAACTAAAGCAGCACATGCAGTTAAAGAAAAAGAACTTCAACAAAAGGAGTTCATGGGAACTCGTGAAGCTCACGATAAAGAAAATGCAGAAATTGAAAACTTAAATGTTGAAGGTTTAGAAGAAGAATCTTTAGAAGAACTCTAAAGATTTTTTTAATTGCCTACTTTCAGTTATAGTTCCGGCTTTATAATATTGTTTCCTTTTGGTGAATATTATAACAAATTATAAATGGATGTCAAAAAAACAAAGATTTTATTCTTTGTTTAAAGATAGGCTTTTAATTTTTTGATTTCATTTTCACCGAATGTTTGAAGTTCTTTTGCTAATTTAAGAATTTTTTTATCGGCTTGGTCTTTATAACTATCAATTAATTTGCTTAATTCAAGATTTCCCATAGTAAAACCTTCAATTAACATCTCAGCAATGGCGGAATCGCTATTATCCATAATTACTTCTCTTTTGATCCCCATTTTGGACATCATGTCAGCCATAACACCTTTCCCTTTAGGTTCAGTGTCGTTTTTCTTTAATAATTCTTTACTTTCTTTTACAAATTTTTCATAGCCTTTTAATTCTTCACCAACTAGGTTTTTGATTTTATTATCTCTTTCTTTTAATTCATTTAGTAAATCTGTTAAAGTTTTAGTACCCATGTCAGCATTTTGATAGATACATTCTAATAATTCTAAATTTTCATCCATTTTATCATCCTTTCAATCTTATTATTGAATTTTATCAATATTTTATACATGGTTACATAGAAAAAAACTTCAAAAGAAGTTTTAGTAACATATTGGTAGCCCGTACGGAATTCGAATCCGTGAATGCTGCCTTGAGAGGGCAGTGTGTTAAGCCACTTCACCAACGGGCCGGGTAAAGCCAAATGATTAACATTTGACTTTATCATTTTATCATATTATAGTTTAATGTTCAAGCGGCTATTAAAATTATTTACTTTGTTTTTGGTTTTTTACTCCCTGTTACTGTAAATTTATCATGGTTAGGTGATTGGAATTCTTCATTAACAAAATCGGATTTTTCCTCTGGTGTCATTTCTTTCCAAGTACTGACAAAATTAGAATCTAAAGATGGCTCATTAGCGGAAAAAGTAATATTTTCGTGTTCACGATTTATATCAGCTTGTATAATACCAGTGGATTCAGAAATTTCTTGGTTATTGTTTTCCTGGCGTTTTCCTGAAAAAATTGTATTTTTCAGGTTAAATAAAGAAGCTCCAGCGCCAACAAATGAAATTCCTAAAACTGCACCAATGCCTTGATAACAATACATTAATGCTTGCGGGTTTTGCATTGTAAATAAAGCTAAAAAACTAATTACAGCAAGAGAGGCCGCGCCAATACACGAATTTAAAATAATAGAAAATTTAGTAGATTTCATTATTTAGCACCTCCTCATTTAATAACGAATATGATAACAAGTTATAACGAAAAAGTCAATTTTTCAATAATAAAGATACATATCGATATGTATCTTATATTTTATTTATTTTCAATTCAAAATAGAATATCAAAACTTTTTTTCAGTATGATATTCATAAGTGTTTGTATTTTTTTAACTAATCCATATAAAAATAGCGTTTTGTTTTTTAACTTTATTTTTCAGGATATTTTTTATCTTTCCAATACCACCACTTTAATTTTTTATCATCATATGTTTCGTTATCGGCATAATAAATAGCCATGCGAAAGACATAAAGTTGACATTTGTCTTCTTGATATCCTTTAAAGTTGCAGTCTTTTTGATATAGTTTTTCAGGATCTTTCCCTTTTAAATCTTCAACACTGGTTATACCAATATTAATTAAATCCTCTTTGGTGTTGGGCCCCACATTTGGTATTTTGATCAAATCAGTTCTCATCTTATACCTCCTAATATGTTTTATATATTATAACATTTTGCCAAAAATAAAACTAGACGAAAATGTCTAGTTAATAATAAATTGGTAGCGAGAGGGGGATTCGAACCCTCGACCCTACGGGTATGAACCGTATGCTCTAGCCAACTGAGCTATCTCGCCAAATAAATGACCGTATTAATTGTATCAAATTTGTAAAAAATTTACAATACTTTTTTTGCTTTTTTATCACTCTCTTTTAGTTTACTAAATTATTAAATAAATATTCTTATGAATTGACCATAATTTTCACTTTAATAGATAAAATTTTGAATATAGTTTTATCTATTTTTGTATAAAATTTTTCTTTTATGCTCACTATAATTATGAAAGGAATGATTATATGAACAAAGTACCTGATATGATTTCTGGTAAAGATTTAGATTATTTTAGTGATATGTTTAGCTGGAATTTCACAGCTAGTAAAGTAGCCAATGCATTTAGTGAAAACGCTACTGATGAAGAAGTAAAAAGTAAACTACGCGAGGTCGCAATGATGCATTCAAATATCTGCAAACGTTTAGTAACTATTTTAGGAGGTCAAAATGAATAATAAAATCCAAAATCCAAAAACAGAGGTGCCTGAAACAACGGCTTTAAATGATTGTGATTATTTAAACGAGGTGTTGGCTTGTGAAAAGAATATGTCAGTTAATATGACTATTGCTTTAAATGAGGCTAGCAATGACACTTTATATAATGAACTATTCCCTATCTTTAAAGAGATTAAGGAATGTCAAAGGGAATTATTTAATTTGGCTTTTAAAAAAGGATGGTATAGCTTAGAAAAAGCTGAAACTTTAAAAGTGTCACAAAAAATTAGTGAATTAAATCAAAAGATGAGTCAATTAATAAATTAAAAAACTAGAAAGTTTTTTTCTAGTTTTTTTATCTTAGTAAACTATATAATCTAGCAAATATATTTTGAGTTATAGGAGCACTATAGATAAATTTGGGATTTTCCTTTGTGATAGCTTTTTCGATCTTATTTACAATACTATTTAGTCTGCTTTTTTCAAATAAAAGCAGTAGAACATTTTCTGATTTTTTTATAAGGGCAATTTGATGATTAAAATAAGATTCTATAGTCATCCAATCATATTTTTTATCAAACATTAATTTATTAAATCCAGTATTATATAGACCGGGCTCAATTAGACAAATATCGATTTTGGCATCTAGTAACTTCACTTCGAGATTTAGGGCTTCTGTTAATTTTATAATACTGGCTTTAGTAGCGCAGTAAGAGCCTAAAAATGGTATTGGGATAATGCCAGCAAGTGAAGCCATCATTACTATTCTTCCCTTCCCCTTTTTTATCATGTTTTTTAATACAATTTGTACTACTTCAAAATTTGAAAAAACATTAGTTTCAAAGTTATTTCGAACCTTATCCATATCTATTTCGGCCACTGAACCACTTTCTCCAATGGCGGCATTGCTGACTAAAATATCAATATCTAATTCTTCTAATTTTTCACGATCTTGTTTATATGTAATATCTAATTTAAAACATTCAACATTTTTGTTGTCTTTATATTTTTTTTGGGTAATTTTTAGTTCACTTTCGGTATGAACAGTTATGTAAACAAAATAATCTTTCTCGATAATTTTATTAGCAACTTTATTTATAATACCATTTCTAGCGCCTGTAAATAGAACTTTTTTCATAATATCACCTATTTTTATTATAGGAATTTGATAATTAATTATACTCTCAAAAAAAAGATTAAAATCTAATCTTTATAATCATAGTCCCATAAATTTAATTTACCGTTTATTGGAATAGGTTCTATTTTTGTAGGGTTGGTTACTTTCCAAGCATATCCAGTTCGTCCAGATGATTGTCCATAAACTTTTTGATCTTTTGCAATTAACTCTTTTTCAAATGCACTAGTAACTAAAATGCAATCATCTAATGTTACTTTGCCAATTATTTTACCCGTTTCAAATGGAATGTCATATTCTTTAAATTTATCTTTAGCTAGATTATCAAAAGTTTTGGAAGCGTGGATTAGTAAATCACCGCGATATTTAGTTTGCCAGCTACGAAATTCAAAAGACTTATAACCATATATTATTAAAGACGCCCATGGCTGTTTAATTGATATTACTTTCATAACATTTCTACTAATTCTTTAATATCTTTAACTATGCCTTTACTTACATCTCTTAATTCCTTTGATGAATCTTCGACAGCAAATCCATTACATATTTGACACATTGGAATATCATTTTGATTATCACCAATGGCGTAAACATCTTTATAATCATATTTTAATATATAGCAAATGTTTTTAAGCGCATTACCTTTATTGACACTTTGATCACCAATATTGAGCCAGCGGTCACTGATATAAGCACTTATTGCAGGATATTTATCTAATAGTTCTTTTAAAGTTTCCTTGCTTTTTTCACGATCAATTATTCTAGCAATAATTGCATTTGTATGTGGCTCTGGTACATTGGAATATTTTGTCATAGTATCAATCAATGGGTTACCAACATACGGACATTTTTTTAAATAATCATATATTGGTTCAACAACTTCCTTGATAATATCTTTACGATAAATAACTTTAAAGTTTTCATCAAAAATAATACCACCATCATTGCAGATAATATATGACATTTGTAACTCAGGATTTAAATCGGGCATTAGGCTATTAAGATTACGGCCTGTAGCTAAAATAAATTTATTCCCTCTTGCAATAAAATCGTTGATAGCATTAACATTTTCTTCATAATTTAAAGTAAATAATGTTTTGTCAAAATCTGCTATTAATATTTTCATAGTATCACCATATTAATTATATCATGTTTTGTCAAAAATCAAAAAAAAAATATAACTAACACATTTATTTTGTAAATACGGTAAGAGACACAAAATTTAGTATTAGTTATATAGAATTTTTATAAGCTCTAGTAGAACAACTACTTGTTTGTAATTGTTCTCGTTGGAATTTATATTATATTATCTGGGCTATTGCCAGTGAGAACACCTCCACCATTGATGTATGTCCCATTCCAATTTAAAATCCCACCTCCATGATCGGCGGCAGTGTTAGATGAAATTTTGCCACCATTAAAATAGA
>CAUERX010000024.1 GCA_959020415.1 uncultured bacterium
TCTTTGACAATTTAAAAAATATTATAGAAATTTACACACTAGTCTTGACAAGGTCCAAATTTACGCAAAATAATCTGGATTGGATAAAAAAATTTAAACATCAAAAAAAGTTTACTGATATAAACAGAAGTATTATTAATGAATTTATCGATAACATTTATGTTGGCGATAAAGATGAAGTTGAAATTTCTTTTTTGTATAAAGATCAATATGAGGATGCACTTAAATATCTTAAAAGTAAAAATAATATGGTATAATTAGGTAGAAATATTTTCGTATTTATTAAAAAAAGGAGGTAGATTTTTATGAATAAAGAAGATAATAGGGGGGTTAATAAAATTGGTATCAACTGGTATCCAGGTCATATGGTTAAAACAAAAAGATTGATTAAAGAGCAGATTAATTTAATTGATATGGTTTATGAAATAGTTGATGCCAGAATGCCTCTTTCATCAAAGATTATTGATATTGAGGAATATACAAAAGATAAGCCTAAAATTATGATTTTAAGTAAGATTGATTTATGCGATCTTGAAGAGACCAATAAATGGGTTAAATATTATGAGGAAAAGGGTTATAAAGTAATTAAAATGAACTTAGAGGGTAATACTAATATAAAACCTTTAATTGAGCTAACCGAACAGGTTATGGAAGATTTTAATCAAAAGCGAACCGATAAGGGAATGCTAAAACGTAAAATAAGAGTATTAGTTGTTGGCATTCCAAATGTTGGTAAAAGTACTTTGATTAATCGTTTGGCTGGCAAAAAGGTTGTTAATATTGGTAATAAACCGGGAGTTACGAAAAACTTAAGCTGGATAAGGGTGAATGATGATATTGAACTTTTAGATTCGCCTGGGATTTTATGGCCTAAACTAGAAGAAGCTAATGCTTTTAATCTAGCGTCTTTTACTGCTATTAGAGAAGAGATATTGCCACTTTTTGAAGTTGTGGAGTATGTTTTAAGGACTTTAGAAAAATATTATCCAAAGCTTTTAAAAGAACGCTATAATCTCGAAGAATTAAATGACGATATTTTGTGCGACCTTGAAGAAATTGGTAGGCGTCGTGGTTGTCTTATTAAAGGCGGGGAAATCGATTATGATAAAGTGATGAGCTTAATTATAAGTGATATAAAAAACGGTTATATTAAGCCAATTACTTTTGATAGATATGATGAATTTATCGGTGGGGCCAATGAATAAGGAGGAAATTGTTGATATTTTGAATAAATATGGTTTTGCTAAAGACGAATATATTGTTTTATCGACTGGAGCTTTGATTTTGCTCGGAATCAAGGATAAGGCAAACGATATTGATTTAGCAGTTTCTAAGAATTTATATGATAGATTTTTGAAAGAATATAATTGTGAATGTAGTTATACGAGCGAAGTTAATGGACAAGTATTTAATGTATACTCTTTTGATGTATTCGATTTTGGTTTGAACTATTTTGATAGGGAGAACATTGAAATTGTTGAAGGTATCCCTATTCAAAGTATTGAAGCGGTTTTAAAATTAAAACGTGATTTAGGAAGAGAAAAGGATTTAAAAGATATTAAATTGATTGAGGAGTATTGTGGAAATAATGGTAGATAATTCGTTAGCTTTAGCTTATTTAGGCGATGCAATTTACGAAGTTTATATTAGAAAGTATTTGCTTGATAAGGGAATTTGTAAAGTAAATGATTTACAAAAAGAGAGTGTTAAATATGTAAGTGCGAAAGCCCAAAGTGACTTTTTGGAAAAAATGTTTAATGATGAATTTTTAACTGATGAAGAAATTTTAGTGGTTAAAAGAGCTCGTAATCATAAGAGTCATGGAAGTCCTAAAAATACGGATATCGTTACTTATAAAAGAGCAACAGGTTTAGAAGCTTTGATTGGATACTTGGAATTAAATAATAATAAAAATAGAATTTTAGAAATTATGAATTATATAGTAGGTGATTAAATGTATATATATGGTAAGAATGTAGCGGAGGAAGCACTTTTAAAAGGCGAAAAAATTAAACAAGCTTTTATTTATGAAAAATTTAATGATAAAAATTTATTAAATAAAATATCTAGTAAAAATATTAAGATAAATTATGTAACTAAATATGACTTAGATAGATTACAAAGTGGGAATCATCAAGGTATTATTTTAGATGTTCCTGATTATGATTATGCATCTCTTGAGGAAGTATTAAAGGAAGAAATAATTGTTATGCTTGATCATTTGGAAGATCCCCATAATTTAGGAGCAATTATTCGAACTTGTGAAGCTGCTGGGATTAAGAGTTTAATTATTCCTAAGGATAGGTCAGTTAGAGTAAATGCCACAGTGATAAAAGTTAGTGTTGGAGCTATAGAAAATGTAAAGATTGCCATGGTCAATAATCTTGTTAATACTTTAAAGGAATTAAAAGATAAAGGCTATTGGGTAATTGGCACAGACATGGAAGGCACTGATTTTAAGAAAATTGATTATAGTGGAAAAATTGTCATTGTGATTGGTAGTGAGGGCAAAGGGTTAAGCAGATTAACTGAAGAAAACTGTGACTTTATTGCGTCAATTCCGATGCGAGGTGAAGTAAATAGTTTGAATGCTTCAGTGGCAGCGGCTTTAGTTATTTATGAGGCGGTGAGAAATCGTGGAGTATAAGGATTTAAATGATTTTGAATTGGTTAGCTATGTTGCTGATAATGAGGAAGTAACTGATTTTCTTTTTGAAAAATATCGTCCTTTAATTAGTAGTTTAGCGAAAAAGCTTTATAAAGCTAATCAAAACATTGGACTTGATTATAACGATCTAGTTCAAGAGGGAATGGTTGGCTTTAGTACGGCGATTAATACTTATAGCGAACATAAAGATACTTTGTTTTTTACATATGCGAAAAAATGTATCGAATCGAAAATGATTAGTATGATTGTTTCAGCTAGTAGATTGAAACATCAGATTTTGAATAATTCACTTTCAATGGAAGCAATTGATAGTGAGGAATTTAATAATAGTTTAGATAAAATAATTGGTGATAAAACCAGCAATCCAGAAGATATTGCAATTGATAATGAAAATTTATTAGAACTAATCAATAGCTTAAATCAAGAATTTACTGATTTTGAATCACAAGTATTTGACATGAAAAAAAGTGGTTTTAATTATAGAGAAATTGCAGAGGTATTAGATGTTGATCCTAAAAAGGTTGATAATGCACTTCAAAGGATTAAAGCTAAGGTTAGAACTTATTTGAAAAGTAAAGATGTATAAAATGAAGATAGATAAATTAGGTGAATATATTAAAACTTCAAAATTGGTAGTTATTAATGATAATTTAAAAATTAGAATGTCCGAAGAGATATTTAAAAATTATGAAAATGGCGAATATGATGAAGCGATTGAAAATGTAAAGGAATATGTTGATGAAATTAAAAATATTGGTATTCAATATCCGATGAGGGCTAATCTAATATTTTATATTTATGTGATTTCAAATGAGAATTTTATGGAATTATTAAATTTTTCATTTGAAGCTAGAGGTGGAGGATTGCCTGTATATTTTTATGATATTGATTCTTTTTCAACAGCTTTGGTATAAGTGAAAATATGTTTAGAGTAGCTGATAAAGCGATTTCGTGGAAAGTGAATTACATTCATGAATTTTCGCATATTATCCATAATCAATTTTTTAGTAAAGAATTATTTCTTTGCGAAGGATTTGCTGAAGCCTTTCTATTATATGTGCTTAATTATGAGGAAAAGGTTGATGAGCATAGGGAAGTGTTTAAAGAGCTAGATGAGATTCAAGTTTTTTCGGTTAATGAATTGATAGAGCTTGAAGCAATGGAAGTTTTGAAAAATTTATAACATTTGAAAAGTTTCAAATGTTTTTTCTTTGGGGATTAGTCAAATACATGATATAATTAAGACATGGTGAAAAAATGAAAAAATAGTAAAAACAGCTTTAAAAGCAATTTTGTCAATTGATATTGACCTAACCAAATCTTATAAGTTACAAAGAAAGTTAACAGAAATTATGCATTTTCCTTACTTACAGTTTTTAAGTAAAACAGTAGAAGCTTAGCTTGGAACTGATGGAAGAAAAATTTCCGTTAGAATTTTCTTTCCTGACAAGTTAGAAAGTGATAAAGTCTTACTTTTCTTCCATGGTGGTGGATAGGTGACTGGGACTTTGGATAGCTATAATAAAACGTGTGATACTTTAGCTAAAAAGACTGGGCAAATTGTTGTATCGGTAAATTATCGTTTAGCGCCAGAATTTCCTTATCTGGCAGCGGTTGAAGATTGTTATGCCGTAGCTAAGGATTTATTATTTGGTCGCAGTTGTTTCTTTAATGGCTAGGGACAAGAAGGAGTTTTATCCGAAGAAACAAATCCTTATTTATCCAGCGACATATAATGACCATAGCGAAACTTCACCATTTATGTTAGTGACGGAAAATGGCGAAGATTATGTTTTGACGGCTAAAAAAATGTATGATTATATGAAGCTATATGTGCCAAATAAGGAAGACTTTAACAGTCCTTATTTTGCTCCATTATTAGCTAATGATTTATTTGATCAGCCTGAAACTTTAATTATTACAGCCGAGCACGACTCGCTTTGCGATGAAGGTGAGACCTTATGGGTATAAACTTAGAGATTATGGTAATCAAGTAGAAATTCACCAAATCAAGGATACAATTCATGGATTTTTCTCGCTGTCATTAATCCCGGGGCCAATTGAGCAGAGTTATAAATATATCAATAATTTTTTGAGGGGAGGCATTTCTAATGAAGACAAAAAATAAATGGTTTCGTTTAGATAATGCGGCCAAAATATTTCCGCCAACTAGTACGAAAAGAGACCCAAAGGTTTTTCGATTTGCTTGTGAATTAACTGAGGAGATTGATGAAGATAAGTTGCAGATTGCCCTTGATAAAACTTTAGAATTATTTCCGGGGTTTAAAACGGTATTAAAACAAGGGTTATTTTGGTATTTTTTAGAAATGGTTGAGGTAAGGCCTTTGGTAGAAAAAGAAGAATTGCCACCTTGTTATTCACTATATAATGGTGATTCAAAAGACCTTTTATTTAGGGTTACTTATTATAAAAAAAGAATTAATTTAGAAGTTTATCATGCTTTAACCGATGGTACAGGAGCCATGGAGTTTTTAAAAGTTTTGGTGCATTTTTATTTAGTTGAAAAACATTTTAAGGATAAAGCACCAGCTTTAGAATATGATGCTACCGAAGCTGATAAAATGGCTGATAGTTTTATGAAGTATTATGATGCTAAAAAAAGCAAAGTAACGATGCCGGATAAATTTGCTTACCAACTTAAAGGTGATAAGTTAAGTTATAATCGTCTTCGTATTATGGAAGGTCATTTAAAAACAGACGAGGTTTTAGAAATAGCTCATAAATATGATGCAACAATGACAACTTTTTTAACTGCAGTTTATATGAAAGCAATATTTGAAGATATGAGTTTACGAGACCAGAAGAAACCGATTGTTATTACAATTCCGGTTAATTTGAGAAAGTATTTTGCCTCGGCAACCGCACGGAATTTCTTTAGTGTTGTTAATCTAGCGTACTCATTTAAAAATAATTCGAGTCAATTAGAAGAGATTATTAAAGTAATTAAGGAAAATTTAAAAAAAGAATTGGAAACTGAACATATTGAAACGCAGATGAATAAGTTTATGGCTTTAGAGCATAATTTTTTAGTTAAATTTGTTCCTTTATTTATTAAAAATATTATTTTAAGGGCTAGTGGATTTATAATAGATTTTAATTCGACTTGCAGTTTATCAAATGTTGGAAGAGTGTCACTTTCTTTAGAATTTTCTCCATATATTAAACGTTTTTCAGTATTTATTACAACGGCTAAACAACAGATATGCGCGTGTTCTTATAATAATGAATTAACTATTGGTTTTACGTCATCATTTGTCAGTACGAATGTAATGCGTAATTTTTACCGAATTTTAACAGAGTTAGGGTTAGACACTTCAATTACGACAAATAAGTTAGACGAGTAGGAGGAAGACAATGAAATATTGTGATAAATGTAAAGTAAAAATTGAAGGTCCAGCTGATAAATGTCCTTTATGTCAAGGAATAATAACTGGCGAAGAAAGTGAAGGCTTATTTCCTTATGTGCCAACTGTCTATAAAAAATACAGTATATTTTTTCGGCTTCTAATCTTTATCTCTTTAGTAGTTTCAATTGTATGTATATTTATTAATTTATTAAGACCAAGTGAAACCTTTTGGAGTTTATTTGTCGCTGCGGGATTTGCTTGTTTAATTTTGATATTAAGGATTGCGATTAATAAGCGATACAATATACCAAAGACAATTCTTTGGCAAGTCTTGGTAATTTCGTTATTATCGGTATTATGGGATTATTTTACCGGTTTGCATGGATGGTCAATTACTTTTGTTATACCAATTATTTGTTTGGTGGGCAGTATTGATATGGCGATTATTGTTAAAGTAATGAAAATCTATACTAAAGATTGTTTATTTTATTTTCTGTTAACAATGTTTTTAGGGCTAGTGCCGGCGATATTTTGGGTAACTGATATTGTTAGTTTTATATACCCTTCGATGATTTGTTTCTTTTTAAACTTATTATCTTTGATAGCGATGTTCGTGTTTGCCTGGGATGCTGTTTTAGAAGAGTTAAAAAGACGATTGCATTTTTAAATGATAGGAAGGGAATTGTGTTTTAATTTCCTTTTTTTATTGCTTGAAATTTTATGGATAAAGTGATAAAATTAATTTAATGAGGTGGGGGAAGAAAGATGACCAAAGTAAAAGGACATATTTCATTAAATAGATTAGAAACAATTAAGAGTCGTAAATAAAAGAGACTTGCTTTAGGAGAAAGAGATTTGGCAAGCGCGAGGTCTAAAAAAGAAACTTTAGAAAAAGGGCTTTCGAGACAAAATCAAAAAATTGATAAGATGAAAGTTAAGATTGCTGAGGCAGAAAATAAACCGATTATTATAAGACTTAAAGAAGAGGCTGAAACTGTCTCAAAAAATATAAAATCGTTTGAAGCAGCTGAAGGTGAATTGCAGACAATTCTTGAAACTTTGAATGCTGATATGAATAATGGCATAAAGAAGGTAAGTCGATATTCTTACAATTTGTCTAATTCTAAATTTGATAGAGCTGTGATTATTGCGGTAATTGTTATTGGAGGTGTTTTAACTGTAACCGCAGGATTTGCTACTTTAGGTTTAATTATGCCATATTCCAATGTTGGGGCGGCGCTTGGAATGGTAGTTATGAGCGGGGGAGTATTTAGAGTGTCTTTGTTCGGCGGAGCGGCATTGTGCGATAAAACAATAGGACGTATGCCTATCACTGAGGCAAAAAAAAATTATTGAAGAAAGATTGCAGATAACGTAAAGTGAATTAACTGTAGAGCGTGAAAAAAGGAATGAATTTCCTAAGCGAATTGCCGAAGCTAAAAATGCAATGAGGGTTCCCACTGAGAAAGAGCTGGATGAGGCTATAGATAAGAAAGACGAAATAGAGACTAGCTTAAGTAATATAAAAAGTCAAGAGAACGAGCTTTTATAAGAAAAATTACGTTTGATAGGTTCAATTGAGACAGTAAGTACTTTATACGAAGAGGGAAAACCGATAGAGAATTCAAACAAAAAAGTAAAAACTCGCGGTCCTTTAGTAATTAGGCATACAGCACAATATTACGAGCTAGAAACAAGAAATAGAATGAAATAAATTTTATTTAATGTAGTGTAAAGAGTTTTGATATTTAAAACTAGATTGTAAATAATTTGTGATTATAATGAAGTAGAGCTTATGGGTAAAAAAGCTATTGATATTTTTAAGGTTAAAGAGTTAAATTATGCGGATAGAGCACGTAATTTAGATGTGGTTAGCAAAGGTAATCCGCCAAGTACTAAATATTTTCCAGTATATACAAATGGGGGTCAAGAATATATTTTTAAACCACTGTCTAAAACAAAACCGTATACAACGCCATTATTTTCCTATGCTGAAGTATTTTGGGGATATTTGATTAATAAGTATTTTGATGAAAAGACACCACTTTGTTCTTTAGCTAGGTGTAAAGGCATAGAGAACGATGACCCTCACTATGATGAAAGAGGGGTACTAGAAACATCATTTTTAAAACCTGGTCAAACGTATGTTAATTTATTTGATTATTTTAATGAGCATCCAGAAGATAGGCCGGATGTTATTAATGGCTATAGAAATTTTTGTGGAGTAATATATGATTATTGTGATTTTTTTGATACGCAGTTGTTCTCTCAAAATAGGAATTTAAGCGAGCAATTAGTAATGAGAATTTTGATTTCTATTTTAATTAGGGATCAAAACTTTCATTATGAAAATAATGGACTTATATATGAAAACGGGCAAATAGTTTCTTTAAATCCAACTGTTGATTCAGAATTTTCAACCATGTTTTATAAGGTTGACAAACCATTAAGTCATCTTTTTAAAATGGAGATTTATGACTGGGCGTTATCCAAAGATAGACAAGCTTTGTTTGAAAGTCTATCCCAAGAAGAAATAGACCAACAAATAGAAAACAACTTACCTAATTTATGGGATTATTTTGTTTCACAGTCAGAGCTTTTTAAAATGGTGGCATGTAGAGGCTTGCCAGACGAGATTCCATTTGAACACTTTTTGTTTATTTTAGAAGATTATTTAGAGGACTATTTTCGGGTTTCAACTCAAAAGAAAAATATCGATTTTATTGCTCAAAGATTTCCAGAGGTTTTGACTCGCTTTCAAACTAATCTAGAAACAATGATTGGAGAGCTAAAAGAGTCAGAATTAGTTATGCCTGACAATGATTTCATTGGCGCCTTTAATAGTGATGAGTGGGAGATTGGCCGTGCAAGATTTCAAGAGTACGATGAAGAAAAAGCTAGGGCTTTAGAAGCTGAAATGCCTTTATTTGAGATAGAAGATATGGATATGTTCGCAGAAACGTTGCTTGGAGAGACAATTAATAGTAGCGGGCTTTTAAGAGATACCATCGAGCACTATGGAGTCAAAAATCATCAAAAAGTAAAAACTAACTTAAATTGATAATAAAATACTCTTGTTGATATTTTGTGTAGTATTCATAAATTGTCTTTTCTATAAGTAAAATATAAAAAACCTTGACTTTTGGTCTAATACTTGTTATTATGTATTTGGACACAAAAAGGTGTTTTTTATTTGGAAAAAACATAATATTAAAAGTAGGTGAGAATATGCAGAAGATTAAGAAGTTTTTTGCCGGTGTTAAAAAAGAAATGAGCCGTGTTAGATGGCCAAAGAAAAAGGATATGATTAAATATTCAGTAGCAGTACTTGTTTGTATCATTGTCTTTGCTGCTTTCTTTGTTGCTTCAGACTTTATTATTGCTGGAGCTAGATCATTAGCGGAGGGACTTAAATAATGCAAAAAGAATGGTATGTTGTAAACACTTATTCCGGACATGAGAATAAAGTTAAAGAAAAATTAGAAATGCGTGCTAATTCAATGGGTATGGAAGATTATATTTTAAGAGTAGTTGTTCCTGAACAAAAAGAAATTGATGATAAAGGCAAAGAAAAAGTTAAAAAAATGTTTCCTGGGTATATACTAGTAGAGATGGTTATGACTGATGAAGCTTGGTTTATTGTTCGTAATACGCCAGGAGTGACTGGGTTTATTGGGTCTTCAGGAAAAGGTGCAAAACCATTTCCATTAACACCACAAGAAGTTGACAGAATATTAGGTACAATGGGTATGAGCAGATTAGACATGGCTAATGAACTTGCAGCTGGAGATAAAGTTGAAGTTGTTGATGGACCTTTTACTAATATGTATGGTACTGTTAAAACTATTGATTTAGAAAATGCAAAATTAGAGGTTGCTTTAGATTTATTTGGTCAAGAGACAATTGTCGAATTGGAATTATCACAAATTAATAAAGCATAAGGTTTACAATTATTTTAAAATATGATATCATGATAAGGCTATATTATTTTAAATATAGATATATAAGTGGGAGCGTGGAGCATTTATACCACAACGCGGAAAAATATATTAGGAGGTGTTTTTCGTGGCAAATATTTCAAAGAAAATTAAGTTACAAATTCCAGCAGGACAGGCAAATCCGGCACCACCAGTTGGAACGGTTTTAGGACCAGCGGGAATTAACTTACAAGAATTCTGCAGTCAATATAATGATGCAACTAAAGATAAGATGGGTGACATTTTACCAGTTGAGATTTCTATTTATGAAGATAGAACTTTCGATTTTGTAATTAAAACTCCACCAGCTGCATTCTTATTAAAGAAGGCTTGTAAAATAAAGAAGGGCGCAGTTAATGGTAAAAACGATACAGTTGGAACTATTACTGAAAGCCAATTAAAAGAAATTGCTGAAACAAAACTTCCAGATTTAAACTGTTACACAGTAGAAGAAGCAATGAAAATTGTTGAGGGTACAGCTTTAAATATGGGAATTAAAGTAGAAAGATAATTTAAATTAAACATAGGTTTAACCTATGTGGGAGGAGTCCGCAAACTGATTTCCACTTGAACCACATAAGGAGGTAAGAAAAATGAAAAAAGGCAAAAAGTATATAGAAGCTTTAGAAAAAGTTGAAAAAGGTAAATTATATACTAAAGAAGAAGCAGTTAAATTAGTTAAAGAAACTTCAATTGCTAACTTCGATGCATCTGTAGAACTTGCAATGCGTTTAAATTTAGATACAAAAAAAGCTGACCAACAATTAAGAGGAGCTGTAGTTCTTCCTAAGGGTACTGGTAAGACTAAAAAAGTTTTAGTTATTGCTAAAGGTGAAGCAGCAAAAGCGGCTAAAGATGCTGGAGCTGATTACGTTGGCGATACAGATATGCTTGATAAAATCCAAAAAGAAAATTGGTTTGATTTCGACGTAATGATCGCAACACCTGATATGATGCCAGCGCTAGGTAAAATTGGTCGTATTTTAGGACCTAAAGGTTTAATGCCTAACCCTAAAACTGGTACTGTTACTTTAGATACTGCTAAAGCGGTTGAAGAAGTTAAAAAAGGACGTGTTGAATATCGTACAGATTCTTATGGTAATGTACACGTATTAATTGGTAAAGTTTCTTTTAGCGAAGAAGATTTGCTAGAAAATTTAAGTGCCTTTGTATCATTAATTATTAAGTCAAAACCGGCTGTTGTTAAAGGAACATATGTTAAAAACATATCAATTGCTTCAACAATGGGACCTGGCATAAAAATTGATGTTAATAGCTTTGACAAATAATTTACATTATGATATAATGAATTTGTTTTTGAAATAATACCGTAGACAGTAGGTGCAGTTGATGCTTAATTTCCTACCGAGGGAACTTATTTAATTAAGTTTTTTTGCCCTGTCTATGATAGGGCTTTTTTACGGAATTATAATAATATAAAGAGGAGGTGCTAAATGGCTAACCAAAAGATTTTAGATAAAAAACAAGAGATCATTAATGAGATTAGTGAAAAGACTAGTAATGCTTCTTCAGTAGTATTTTTTGAATACCAAGGGCTTACAGCGATGGAAACTAATGCTTTAAGAAGACTTCTTAGAGAAAGCAATTCAGAATTTAAAATTTATAAAAATACTTTAGTTAAAAGAGCTTTAGACTCATTAAAAATTGATTTAGCAGCTGAACTTGAAGGACCTAAGGCGGTAGCTTTTGGTACTGATGCAGTTGCACCAATTAAAGCGCTTAGCGATTTTGCGAAAAAACATCCAGCTTTAGTTCTTAAAGTCGGAATTGTTGATGGTGAGATTGCTGACGAATCAAAATTAAAAGAATTATCAACTATCCCATCAAGAGAAGGATTACTTACAATGCTTGCTTCTGGACTTATGGGTACAGTTAGAGATTTATCAATTTGTTTAGACTTACATAGTCAAAATTTAGAAAGTGAAAATAATTAAGGAGGAGAAAAATAATGGCAAAATTTACAAAAGATGAATTTATCAGTGGATTAAAAGAAATGACAATTCTTGAAGTTAAAGAATTAGTAGATGCAATGAAGGAGGAATTTGGTGTTGATCCAAGTGCTGTAGCTGTTGCTGCTGCACCTGCTGCCGAAGAAGCTGCTGGACCAAGCACAGTTAACGTAGTACTTACAAGTGCTGGTGGAAACAAAATTCCAGTTATCAAATTAGTTCGTGACATCACTGGTTTAGGACTTAAAGAAGCTAAAGATTTAGCTGACAATGGTGGAAACATCAAAGAAAATGTTAGTGTTGATGAAGCTAATGAATTAAAAGCTAAATTCGAAGAAGCTGGCGCTACTGTTGAATTACAATAATTAAATAAAAATAAGGGGTAAGCCTGCATTTAGAAATAAGTGCGGGCTTTAGCCGTTTATTAAAAGGAGAAAAAATGTCTCATTATTTTACGAATGATTATGTTAAAAGTGAAGAAAAAATAATTAAAACAAAAATCGGAAACGATACATATTCTTTTTATGTCGATAATGGGGTGTTTTCTAAAAGGGCTCTGGACTATGGAACGAGAACGCTTTTAGAAAATTTAGACATCGAAAGAATTCAAGGCGATGTTTTAGATTTTGGGTGTGGCTATGGACCAATTGGTATTTACATAGCAAAGAATACTGATGCTTATGTTGATATGAACGATGTGAATGAACGCAGTTTAAGTTTAGCTGGACGAAATGCGATTGAAAACAACGTCACAGTGAATGTTTTTAAAAGCAATATTTATAGTGGTGTTTTAAAAACATATGATTTTATTATAACTAATCCACCGATAAGAGTGGGTAAAAAGATACTCTATGAGATTTTAATGGGGGCTTATGACTACTTAAAACCTAAAGGAGAACTATGGTTAGTAGTTAGTAAAGACCAAGGGGCCAAATCATTGGTAAGGGACCTTGCTTTAACGTATGAAACCGAGGTAGTAGAAAAAAATAAGGGTTTTTATGTAATTAAGGCTAAAAAACGTTGACAATTTGCTTAAAAGTATTTATAATTATAAATTGGCGACGTATACTTTTCTTCGGTATATGAAAAATCCAAAAAACTAGTTTATAGGGGTGAAATATTGGCTTATACAATACAAAAAATCAATGACAAGCGTGAAAGAAGAAATTACGCAAAAACAAAAAATGCAATTGAACTTACAAATTTGTTAGACATCCAAAAAGCATCATATGAGTGGTTTTTAACCGAAGGTATTCAAGAAGTTTTCGATGATATTTTTCCAGTGGAGAGTTTCACTGGTAATTTGTCGTTAGAATTTGGCGAATATTCTTTTGAGGAACCAAGATATACAATTAAACAGTGTAAAGAAAGAGATGCAACTTACGCTGCACCACTTAAAGTTGAAGCTAGACTTTTTAACGTGGAAACTGGTGAAGTTAAAGAACAAGAAATTTATTTAGGTGACATGCCAATTATGACCGAAAGCGGATCATTTATTGTCAATGGAGCTGAAAGAGTAATCGTATCTCAATTAGTTAGGTCACCATCTGTTTATTTTGGTAAGGAAGTAGACAAGAAAAATGGTAAGGTTACAGTTGGAGCTCAAGTTATTCCAAATAAAGGAACTTGGCTTGAATATGAAATTGATGCTCGTGATGTAATTTATGTAAGAATTGACCGTACTCGCAAGGTACCAATTACAACTTTACTTAGAGCGGTTGGCCTATCTAGCGATGCTGATATCGTAGATTTATTTGGTGAAGATGATTATGTTATTAAAACAATCGAAAAAGACACTAATAAAAATACTGATGAAGCATTAATTGATATCCATTCTAAACTACGTCCTGGTGAACCTTCAACTTTAGAAAGTGCGAAGAATCAATTAATTACAAAATTCTTTGATTCTTTCCGTTATGATTTGGCGAAAGTTGGACGTTATAAATTTAATAAAAAGTTAAGTGTAATTGACCGTTTATTAGGCTGTACATTAGCTGAGAATATTAAAGATGGTAATAAAATTATTGCTAAAGATGGGGACGTAGTTACTAAAGAATTATTAGAAACTTTAAAACCTATCCTTCAAGCTGGCTATGGCAGAAGAGAAGTTTTAATTAATTCTGATTTGGATACTTATAATGAAGTTCAAGTAATTAAAGTTTATTCAAAAAATGATAAAGACAAAGTTGTTAGAATTATTGGTAATGATCAAAATACTGATATTAAACGTTTAACAATTTCTGATATTTATGCCTCAGTATCTTACTATTTGAATTTATTAGATGGTATTGGAAACTTTGATGAAATTGACCATTTATCAAATAGACGTGTTCGTCAAGTTGGAGAACTTTTACAAAATCAATTCAGAACGGGTATTGGTAGAATTGAGAGAATGATTAGAGATCGTATGAGTACGCAAGATATTAATGAAGTTACACCAAAAAGCTTAATTAATATTCGCCCTCTTACAGCGGCTATTAAAGAATTCTTTGGAAGTTCACAACTTTCACAATTTATGGATCAGATTAATCCAATTGCGGAACTTACTAACAAGAGAAGACTTTCTTCTTTAGGACCAGGAGGACTTTCTCGTGATAGAGCCGGAATGGAAGTTCGTGACGTTAATCCATCACATTATGGTAGATTATGTCCAGTTGAATCTCCAGAAGGACCAAATATCGGGCTTATAACTTCACTTGCATGTTATGCGAAGGTTAATGAATATGGATTTATTATGACACCTTACCGTAAGGTAGAAAATAGTAAATTAACTGATGAAATTCATTATATGACAGCTGATGAAGAGTTAGATTATTATATTGCGCCAGCAACAATTAAAGTTGATGAGGACGGCAATATACTTAACAATCGTGAAACTGTACGTTATCATACTGATACAATGATGGTTTCAAAAGAACAAATCGATTATATGGATGTTAGTCCACAACAAGTAATTTCAATTACGACTAGCGGTATTCCATTCCTTGAGCACGACGATGGGAAACGTGCCTTAATGGGAGCAAACATGCAACGTCAAGCAATTCCATTATTAAAAGCTGAAGCACCTTTAGTTGGTACTGGTATTGAGGCAATTGCCGCTCGTGATTCAGGTGCAGTTATTTTAGCTAAAGCTGATGGCGTAGTAGATTATGTCGATGCTTGTAAAATTATCGTTAAAACTGCTAAAGGAACGGATACTTATTATTTAGATGGTTTTGAAATGAGTAATATGGGCACTTGTTATCATCAAATTCCAATTGTTACTAAAGGTGACAAAATTACTAAGGGTATGGTTATTGCCGATGGTCCAAGTACGGATCAAGGAGAACTTGCTTTAGGTAAGAACGTTACAGTAGCATTTGTTAACTTTGATGGATATAATTACGAGGATGCAGTTGTTCTTAATGAGAGATTAGTAAAAGATGACGCATATACTTCAATTCATATTAAGGACTATGAAATCGAGTGTCGTGATACGAAACTTGGTGCGGAAGAATTTACTCGCGATATTCCAAATGTTAGTGAAGAAGCTCGTAAGAACTTAGATGAAAACGGCATTATTCGTATTGGTACAGAAGTAAAAGACGATGATATTTTAGTAGGTAAAGTTACACCAAAAGGTATGGCTGAACTTACTTCAGAAGAAAAATTATTACATGCGATTTTTGGTGAGAAAACTCGTGAAGTTAGAGATACATCATTAAGAGTTCAACACGGTGGTGGCGGTATTGTTCATGACATTCAAATTTTAACTAAGGAGAATGGTGATGAATTACCTGCTGGTGTTAGTAAGAAAATTAGAGTTTATATCGTTCAAAAACGTAAGATTTCTGTTGGAGATAAGATGGCAGGACGTCATGGTAACAAAGGTGTTATTTCATTAGTGTTACCGGAGGAAGATATGCCTTATATGGAAGATGGACGTACGGTTGATGTTTTACTTAACCCACTGGGAGTTCCATCACGTATGAATATCGGCCAAATCTTAGAGTTACACTTAGGTATGGCAGCTAAAGAACTTAATGTTCATGTAGCAACCCCAGTATTTGATGGTGCAACGCGTAAAGAAATTATCGAAGCTTTAGATGAAGCTAATTTACCAACTGATGGTAAGATGATTTTATATGATGGACGCACAGGGCTTCCTTTTGACCATCGTATTGCCGTTGGGGTTATGTATATGGTTAAACTTGACCACATGGTTGACGATAAGTTACATGCGCGTTCAACAGGACCTTACTCATTAGTCACACAACAACCACTTGGTGGTAAAGCGCAATTTGGTGGACAACGTTTTGGTGAGATGGAAGTTTGGGCTTTATATGCTTATGGAGCTGCTAACATTTTACAAGAAATGATGACTATTAAATCAGATGATGTTACTGGTAGGGTTAAGGTATATGAAGCATTGGTTAAGGGTGAAGAATTACCTAAATCAGGTGTACCAGAATCATTCAGAGTTGTTATTAAAGAATTCCAAGCATTAGGTTTAGACATTACAGTGCTTAATGAGGACGGAGAATTTGTTGAACTTAAAGAATTAGAGGAAGCTGAAAAAGATAGCTATGTTGTAGAATCTGATTTAGAAAGCGAAATTTTGAAGTCTAAAGAAGGTGCACAACCTGTAGATAATGCATTATCTGAAGAATTAGATGGTGAAGATGATTTAGAAGATGAAGAGTCAGAAGAAGAAATATTCGCTGATGAATTAGAGGCTTCAGAAGAAACTGAAGAAGATGTTCTGGAAGGGGATGAGAAATAATGGACGCAAATAGTTTTGAAGGTTTGAGAATTGCCATTGCCTCACCAGAAAAAATCCGTTCTTGGTCTTATGGCGAGGTTAAAAAAGCGGAAACTATGAATTACCGTACTTTGAAACCAGAACGTGATGGTCTTTTCTGCGAAAAAATATTCGGTCCAACTAAAGATTTCGAATGCGCCTGCGGAAAATATAAAAGATTAAGATATAAAAATATTATTTGTGATAGATGTGGAGTAGAGGTAACTCGTGCGAAAGTACGTCGTGAACGTATGGGACATATTGAACTTGCTACTCCTGTGTCTCACATTTGGTTCTTTAAAGGTGTTCCTTCACGTATGGGACTCGTACTTGATATGTCACCTAGGGAACTTGAAGAAGTACTTTACTTTGTTTCTTATGTTGTTTTAGATCCGGGTGATACACCGCTTGAGAAAAAGCAAACTATAAGTGATAAAGAATATCGTGCTTATATGGAAAAGTATGGAACAACTTTTAGAGTAGGAATGGGTGCGGAAGCTATTAAAGAGCTTTTAAAGCAAGTAGACCTAGCTAAAGAAGTTGAAGAAATAAAAAAAGATATCGATGGTATTAAAGATTCAACTAGTCAAAAACGTATTCGTTTAATTAAAAGATTAGATGTATTAGATGCTTTCCTAGAATCAGGTAATAAGCCAGAGTGGATGATTTTGGATGCGCTTCCAGTTATTCCACCTGAACTTCGTCCGATGATTCAACTAGACGGTGGACGTTTTGCAACATCGGATTTAAATGATTTATATCGTCGTGTTATTAATCGTAATAACCGTCTTAAAAAGTTAATTGATTTAAACGCCCCATCAATCATTATTCAAAATGAAAAACGTATGCTTCAAGAAGCGGTTGATGCGTTATTTGATAATGGACGTCGTGGTAAAAATATTACTGGTCCAGGTAATAGACCATTAAAATCTTTATCAAGTATGCTTAAAGGTAAACAAGGTCGTTTTCGTCAAAATTTACTTGGTAAGCGTGTTGACTATTCAGCGCGTTCAGTTATCGTTGTTGGTCCATCACTTAAGATGTACGAATGCGGTATTCCAAAAGAGATGGCTTTAGAATTATTTAAACCGCATGTTATTAATGGTTTAGTAACGAAGGAGATTGCTAGTAACATTAAAGCGGCTAAAAGAATGATTGAAAATCAAGATGAAAGAGTATGGGACATTGTTGAAGAAAAGATTAAAGAACATCCAGTTTTACTTAATCGTGCTCCAA
The DNA here is from genome assembly GCA_959020415.1 of uncultured bacterium. Taxonomy (GTDB): domain Bacteria; phylum Bacillota_I; class Bacilli_A; order RF39; family UBA660; genus Coprosoma. The sequence goes on from CAUERX010000024.1 coordinate 18,000, forward strand.
CCTTACATAGACTTGGTATTCAAGCATTTGAACCAAAGTTAATTGATGGTAAGGCTATTAGACTTCATCCACTTGTATGTACAGCATTTAATGCGGATTTCGATGGAGACCAAATGGCAGTTCACGTACCAATTAGTGAAGAAGCACAAGCAGAAGCAAGAATATTGATGCTTGGTGCTAATAATATCTTATCACCTAAGAACGGGGCACCTATTACAACGCCTTCACAAGATATGGTACTTGGTAACTATTATTTAACTTTAGAAAAAGCAGGAGAAGAAGGCGAAGGTAGAGTCTTTAAAAACAGTAATGATGCAATTATGGCTTACCAAAGAGGTGAAATTACCCTTCATACACGTATTGCTTTACGTGTAAGCTCATTTAAACATAAAATCTTTCCAGACAAATATATGGATAAGTATTTAGTGACAACACCTGGTAAATTAATCTTTAATGATGTTTTTCCAGATACTTTTCAATATGTTAATGACGGAAGTGACGAAAATGTTAAAAATGTAACACCTGCTAAATACTTTATCGACAAAGGTAAAAATATTCCAGAAGAAATTAAGAATATGCCAGTAACTAAAGCTCTAAACAAGAGTGCTTTAGGTAACTTAATTGCTCAAATCTATAAAAGATATCAAACAACTGAAACTTCAGTAATGCTTGATGCAATTAAGGATTTAGGTTTTAAATATTCAACTTTATCTGGTATTAGTTTCTCAATTGCCGATGTTGAAGAAAGTAAAGTTAAACCAGAAGTTGTTGAGAAAGCACAAGCAAAGGTTGATGCGATTAATAAGCAATTTAAACGTGGTTTAATAACTGATAAGGAAAGATATGATCGTGTTATCGATACTTGGTTTAAAGCTAAAGACGATGTATACGATGATTTGGAAAATTGGCTTAAGAATAATCCTGAAGCTTCAATCAGTATGATGATTGATTCTAAAGCTCGTGGATCTATTAAGGAATATGGTCAATTAGCTGGTATGCGTGGTATCATGAACAAGCCAACTGGTGACTATGTTGAAATTCCTATCCTTTCATCATTCAGTGAAGGTGTGACGGTATCTGAGTTCTTTACATCTACCCATGGTACTCGTAAGGGAGCAGTTGATACGGCTCTTAAGACAGCGGATGCCGGATATTTAACTCGTCGTTTGGTTGATGTAGTACAAGACGTTATTGTTAAAGAAGACGATTGTGGAACTGACCAAGGAGTAGTTGTTGAAAAGATTTTAAATACTGATGGTACGTTAATCGAATCTTTAGAAGAGCGTATTACTGGTAGATATACAAATAAGAAGATTGTTCATCCAGAAACTAAAGAAGTTATGTATGAGAAAGATACTTATATTACCGAAGCAATTGCTGAAAAAATTGTTAAGGCTGGAATTACTAAGGTTCCAATTAGAAGTATTCTTACTTGTAGAACTGAATATGGTGTTTGTAAAAAATGTTATGGTCGTAACTTAGCTACGGGATTTGAAGTTGAAATTGGGGAAGCTGTTGGTATTATGGCTGCTCAATCAATTGGTGAACCTGGTACTCAACTTACCATGAAAAACTTCAATACTGGTGGAGTTGCTGGTGGAGAAGATATTACGCAAGGTCTTCCTCGTGTTCAAGAAATTTTCGAAGCACGCAATCCGAAAGGTAAAGCAACTATTTCTGAAATCAATGGTGTAGTTACTAAGATCGTTGATGAAGGTGGACACTTTAAAATATATGTTAAAAATGATGTTGAAACAAGAGAACATTCAACTAACTATGGTGTTGATGTTACTTGTGAAATTGGTCAAGAAGTTAAAGCTGGTGAAAAGCTTACTAAAGGTGCAGTTAATCCTAAAGAATTATTAGTGGTTACTGATCCAATTACGGTTCAACAATATATTCTATTTGAAATTCAAAGAGTTTATCGTTCTCAAGGTGTTGAGGTTAGTGATAAGCACGTTGAAGTTATTGCGAAACGTATGATCTCAAAAATTAAGATTATTGATTCAGGTGATTCATTATTCTTACCAGGTACAATGGTAGATATTAATCATTTTACTGATGAAAATAAACGCTTAATCTTAGAAGGTAAGAGACCATCGACTGGAAAACCAGTATTACTTGGTATCACTAAGGCTTCACTTGAGACTGATTCATTCTTATCAGCAGCTTCATTCCAAGAAACAACACGTATCTTAACTGATGCGGCTGTTCATGGAAAAGTTGATCATTTAAATGGATTAAAAGAAAATGTTATCATTGGTAAATTAATTCCTGCTGGTACAGGTGCGAAACAATATCGTGAAGTAGATTACAGTTTAGAAAATGAGCTTTTAAGAGATGAACCTCTAGAGGCTTTAGAACAAGAACTAATGGATTAGCCATTGGTTCTTTTATTTTGTATGGTGATGTGTTAAAATGAAAGGTGATAGGATGATAGAATATGAATCCAGTTTTAAAAATGAAAGCTTGGAACCATATATAAAATATTGTGAAAAACAAGGATAAGAGAAGATTTCTTTTGAATCTTAAGTTCGTGAATTATTCATTAGTACTAATTACTTGCACATATTACGACAAAGAATATGTCTGGTGTGGTTAAAACATTTTTTAGATTTCAAAGACGATGATGATTCTGATGAGATTTTGAGTGTTCTAGAGAGATTATACCGTGCGGAAAATAGAAAATCGATTAATTCTATTTTAGATATTTTGAATTATAAAAAATTAAGCATTTAGATAGATAAAGAGTTATTTATAAGAAGGAAAATGTGGTGTTTGGGATAATGTATGTAGTAATAATTGAAGGTGAGAAGAAAGCGGTAGATAAGGTATATAATGATGTTTTAACAATTTTAATTGGTAGTAAATGATTGAATGAAATCTAAAATGAAGAATAAAAAAACTAGTACTATTAATTGTACTAGTTTTTTGTATTTAAATATAAAATTTGATTTGGATATGGTACATTGGTTGAGATAATGGTTATTCTGATTTACTGTATTTAGTGATGTAAATATTACTAATGACGATATTATAAGGTTAGTTATTATTTTGAGTTTTAATACTATTTAATATGACATAGTTCTAAAACTTAATACTTGTATTATTAATACTTGTATTGTTTTAATACCATTTAATATGACATAGTTCTAAAACGATATACTATTATTAAATGATGTAGTAATAGTTTTAATACCATTTAATATGACATAGTTCTAAAACAACGGATATAACCATTGCCATGACGAACGGGTTTTAATACCATTTAATATGACATAGTTCTAAAACAAACTTTAGTTGGCATTGTTTTACCATATCTGTTTTAATACCATTTAATATGACAT
>CAUERX010000025.1 GCA_959020415.1 uncultured bacterium
TTTCCCCTCTTTTATTTTATCTTACTTCCATTATACCCCCCCCCCCCCCCCCCTATTGTCAACTATTTCAACTTAAATTCTAATAAAAGTCAAGAGATGTTCTTAAAAAAGACATAAAGAAAAGAAATTAGAGAAACTAAAATTTAAAAAAAGAGAAAAGTATGATAGAATAGAAAGAACTTACTTAATAAATAAGCAATTTTGCGTTAATGACTTTGAATGAGCGAACATTTAAAGTCTCTTTTATTTTATTATAAGGACTATAACCGCGAGGTTTAATAATAGAATGAACATAAACATTAATATAATCATCAACGCATTTAAGTAAACTTTTATTATTATAAATATCATCCCAAGCTAAACAGTCCCTTTCAATATCCCAATGAAATGATTCAACTTCACTATTAGCCGTACAATGACCAGGAATATTTGTACGATGACGTTTAAATTTTTTAGCTATAAAAACAGTAAAAGAAGTATTCTTTGCTTCTCTTTCTCAAGATGCTTGTTATTTAATTGCTTCACACATCAATTCTACCCCCAGATTATCTTTAAATAATCTATCTCCTTTTAATACTTCTTTTACTTTTATTGTTGAAGATAATATTAATAAATTTCAAATTAAAAAAGTCAATAATGATGATATTGACCTTTCCATTAGATTATTAAATAAATAATCTATAAACTAATTTTATTAAGCCAAATTACTTATTCAAATTATAATATTTCTGTGGAAAGTTCAAAAAATTGTTTTCGAACTTTCCATCCTTTTGAATACATTAATTTAACTCAATTCTTATATAGAATACTACTTTTTTTACTATTTACTAACTTTTTATCTTATTTTATTGGATGTTACTTCTATATATGGCACGCGACTATACCTCGTGACCTTTCCTCATTATTTAACCAAAACATAAAAAAGAAGTTAATCATTTATTAATTTTTTTTAATTAAAGGTTTTTCCTTTGAAGGTTGAAATTGCACATAAGTTTCAACTTGATGTTTCACCTAATTGGCCAGCAAGTGGAATACTAACATCAGGCAACAAAGTTAAAACAACTTTAATTAGTTTACCGCCAGATTCAGGGTTTTTGCTTTCAGCAGCGGCATTTAAGAACAATTTAGGTGCACTAATAATTGAGTGAATTTCAGTTCCATGATTACCTCAATACTTTAAGCTAATACCGTCTTCTGCAATACCTATTATAACAAATTCTCTTGTATATACTTTACTTGGAAAAACTAATGTTATAGTTTCTTCGCTTTGACTAAAGTGTTGATATAAATCTTCCAGAGTAAAGACATCAGCTGCAGCGTATCTTTCGCCGTCCAAATCTTTTAATCCAAATGTTAATTTTCTTTTTGTCGAATGTTTCTGCATGTCTAAAATATATTTTATTTTTTGTTTATTAAGTTTATTTTCAATATATCACTTCTTTATAAGCGTGTCGAATGGAAAGATTAAATTTTACTTTTTAACCTTTTTGGAATATTTCTTATTTTTTTAGAAAGACTATTATTAGGTGAAATTTATGAATGTAGCTATTTATGCAGGAATTTTTATTTGTAAAATTATCGAAGACGCTTTATCGACGCTTCGAATTATTGTGGTGGCTAATGGAAAAAAATTAGTTGGGGCAATTTTACAGTTTATTATTGCTTTAATTTGGGTAATAGTAACAGGAACTGTTATCACGAACATTCAAGAAGATCCATGGAAAATACTATTTTTTGCATTAGGGTCTTTAGTTGGTTCTTACATTGGAAGCTATATTGAAGAGAAAATTGCTTTAGGAACTAACGTATTTATGGTAGAAGTTGAAGAAGCAGTAGCGAGTCAGTTAATTAAGAAAATAAAAAAACAAAAATTTAAGGTTAATAGTGTCAAGGGTTCTAAGGAAGGAAAAGTGTTGTTAATGATAACTTCACCAAGAAAAAAGACCAATGAAGTTACTAAAATCATTAGATCATTTGATGAAGAAGCTGTTATTATTTCTGAAAAAGTTAAGGTTGTTTCTCCTCATATTTAAATAGTTCATAAAAGTATTTAGCTTTATCGGTAATAATGTTTTGATTTGGTTTTACTTTTTCGAATTCTTCTTTAGTATCTATAGTCCAAATGAAGGTTTCTTTATTAGTAGCTTTATTTATATGACGATAATTAATAGCATTGAAATCAAAGCTATTTTTTATTTTGTCTAAATTTAATTTTATGCCAATTAATAGCCCTGTTTTTATATCAGAATGTTTTTTTTGAAAATAAGTCATTAATTTATAGTTGAAACTAAAAATATGATAATTAAGATTATATTTTTTTAATATTCGGTATAGTTTCGCCGTTAAAATATGAAATTTATTACTTTCTTCCTTAATTTCTATTAATAATATTTTATTGCTATCTATTTTTTCTAATACCTCATCTAAAGTATTTAAACCTTTTTTCTGTAAAGTTTTTAATTTGGTTTTTCTAATTAAATGACCTTCATAAAATGGGTCATGATGAATAACAAAATGAAAATCTTTAGTCATTCTAATGTCAAACTCAACTCCATCTATATAATTGATAGTTAGACTATTTAAAATACTTTCTAAAGTATTTTCTTTATGGATTCCATCATTTCCTCTATGAGCAATTATCTTCATATAGCACCTCTTTATACATTATATAATAATTAAAAGAAAAAATCACTATAGATAATTTTATAGTGATAATTTATTAATAACATAATTATAAACATCTTCATTAATGTCTTCAATTGTTCTAATGTTACCGTTATTTGTACATTCAACTGTATGAATATTATATTTTTTAGCTAATTCAATATAAGCTTTTTCCGCTTGTTTTAAATGGTTAATATCTTTTTCATGACCATCAGGAAGTTCACTTTCGCGGTTTGCTTTTAATATTTGTGCTTTTTCTGTTGGCATGTGCAGAAAAATTGCAATATCCGGTTTGGGTAATTCTAATAAGTTAAACTCTAAATTGTATAACCAATCATACATTTCTGCTCTTTCTTTTTCATCTTCTAATTTTCCACCTTGATGAGCCATATTTGAATAAATATATCTATCTAAAATTATATTAGCGCCATTTTCTAAAAGGAAGGTTATTTTATCTATATTATACTTGCGATCAGCAGCATAATAAAGTGAAGCTACTTTAGGATCAACATGAGTTGGGCCTTCTTCAAAATATGTATCACATATATGTGGTTTTCCTAAATATGGTCCGCCAATTATTTTCCCGGTTGGAGAATTATAATTTGGAAAACTAAAGTTATCAACTTTAATTTCTTTTTCTCTTAGTTTTTGGATTAATAATTTTGTTTGTGTTTCTTTGCCAGAACAATCAGTTCCTTCGATAACAATTAATTTACCTTTTTCCATATACTCTCCTTTTATATAAGGTGTGGCTGTAGCTAATACCTGTTTTTTCATCGACATGTGCTGCTAACTCTTTTCTAGTAAAATCATCATGATCAAATTCTGGAAAAAATACGGTTGCTTCATTATCTTCAGCATCGATTTCTGTTAAATAAAGGTTATTTGCATAAGGTAATAATTGATCATACATTGTCGCTCCACCTATATCAAATATTTCGTCATCGACATTTTCATATGTTTCTAAAAATTGGTCTACACTTTGGTAAACGTCAACTTCTGGAGAAAATAATAAACCACTTCTACTTAAAACTAGGTGTTTTCTTCTTGGTAACATTTTAGGTAATGATTCGAATGTTTTTCGTCCCATTATCATAGTATGACCCATAGTTGTTTCTCTGAAAAACTTCATATCATCTTTAAAATGCCATATTAAATCATTATTTTTTCCTAATTCATTATTTCTGCCGACAGCGGCTATTATTGATAATTGCATAATTCACCTCTTACTGAGCTAATGGGAATCTTATTTTCCCATGATGCTTATAATTTAAGACTTTAACATCTTTGCATTCGCTTGAACTATCAAAATCATAGAAGTCTGTTACATCCGGATTTAACCATAATTCAGGCGCTTTTAAATCCTCTAGCTCTTCGCCTCTTCTTATTTGTTCTTCTATTCCTTCGATCTGATTAACATATATATGTGGATCCTTAATGCTCCAATCTAAACTACCCGGTTTTAAATCAGTAACTTGCGCTAGCATATGTAATAAAACTGAATACTGCGTAACATTGAAAGGTAATCCCAATGGAACATCACAGCTTCGTTGATGAACCCAAGCATTTAATTTACCATCAGTTACATCCCATTCACTTGACCAAACGCACGATGGTAAAACTGCCGTATCTAAATAATCATCCTGCCATAAACTAATTACACGCCTTCTGTCAGTTGGATTATTTTTTAAACTGTCAATTAATTTATCAGTTAGTTTAAATTTGTTTACGATATAACCATAGGCAGTTCCTATTGTATGAGCGTATTCTTTGCCAAATTCTTTTTCAATTATTTGTTTAGTTAATTCTCCGTTTTCACCTAAGACCATTTGCTCGGCTTTCCAAATTCCTTTTTCATCAATCTCCCATTGATCCCAAATGGAAACATTTCGTTCTTGAAGCCATCTTACATCATTACTTTGGGCTTGATATATCCAAAGCATCTCAAGGATTGCCTGCCTAAAAAATAATTGTTTAGTAGTTAATACTGGAAATTCTTCCTCGAAGTCAAAGTGGAAATGATGTGATGGCAGTTTTATTGAATTTACACCGGTTCTATTTTCCACTTCTCTTCCTTCTTCTAAAATCTTTTTACACAATTTCAAATATTCTTTATCCCATTTTGACATTATATCCCCCTTAGTCTACAATTTCGTTATTTTCAAATTTGATATCTAAAAACTTCTTACTTGCTAACAAATCACACATATGAACAAACTTTTGATATTTATTCTGTGGCTTTGGTAGAACTTTATCACTATATTTATTAGTATTAAATGATCCCATATGGCTGGAAATAGCAGATGATAAAAATTCTATCTCTGAATCTTTAAACGTTGTGTTGTTTTTGTTTTCTTTAATGAACTCGGCAGCCAATAAAGGATGATCAAATCTAACATATTCTTCTTTTGGCTCGCCATGTTTTAAACCATCGTGGAGAATTAAAGCGAGAACCATTAAGTCTTTTTCTTCTGAATTAAAAGGATCACCAATCATGCTATATAATAATTCATAAGCTATACGAACAGCAGCCTTGGTATGTCTCACTAATCCGCCATCTCCGCTAGCAAACTTCGGATGATATTTCCCAGTTGAACTAGCCGGAACTTCAAAAAAATAGTCTGGCAAAAGTTCTATTAAAATTTCAGCATTTCTTTGATATTCTGGATTTTTTATATAATTAATTTCTGTTTTAAAAACTTCTTTTTTCATCTTACCACCCTAGTCTAATTATATCACAAACTAATGTTTGTGTAAATTGTCATTGAGAAAGTTTACTAAAATTTCGTTTGATAAATACAAATATTTAGGGTTAATGTATATATAATCTTCATTTTTTAGTAAATCACCAGCTATCAAACTATGTAAAGTCTCTATTTCTAAAATATCAAAACCATATTTTTGATAAAAGTTTTTTTTATTAATTCCTTTTAGTTTACGAAAACCTAAAATGAATTCATTTTGCAAAATCTCGTTTTGATTAAGTTCATTTATTTTACTGCGATAATCCCCATGCAAATATTTATTTAAATTTCTTGTATTATCATATCTAATATTTTCTATGTATCCACTTGCTCCTAAGCCAAATCCGTAGTAGTGTTCATTATTCCAATATGTTAAATTATGTTTGGATTCTTTATCTTCTTTAGCGTAATTACTAATTTCATAATGATTGTAGTTATGTTCTTTTAGAATTTTATTTAATAAATTATCTTTAGAAATATCATCTTCATCAAGTTCATAATTTTCAACAAAGAGTTTTGTATGTGGTTCTAAAATAAGACTATAAGCAGAAAGATGAGGAATATTTAAAGATAAAAATATTTCTATATCTTCTTTTAAATCTTTAAGTGTTTGTTCTTTAAATCCGTACATTAAATCAAGGTTTATATTATCAAAATATTGTTTAGCTAAAATGATATTTTCAATATTTACATTAGGACGACCTAACAGTTTTAAAATTTTAGGATTAAACGATTGAACTCCAATACTTAAGCGATTAACCTTTGTTTTTAAAAATTCTAATTTTTCTTTAGTTAAATCTTCCACATTGCATTCAAAGGTTATTTCACAACCATCATCTAAATTAAAAATGGAAGTTATTTTAAATAATTTTTTTAGCTGGGTAATGGTTAAGGAGCTTGGCGTCCCACCACCAAAATAAAGTGTTTTTAGTTTTTCATGTTGATAATTAGACCTTATTTCGTTTTCTAAAGCATTTAGATATTTATCTATCCATTTATCATTTTTATATAATTTACAAAAATCACAATATGTACAAATATTAGTACAAAATGGAATATGAATATAAGCAGCGTTTGTCATCGTGATTTGCCTTTTGGTTCTTGATTATTGGAAATTTTAGGCTGTTGATGTTCAAGAGATGTATATATAGAATACAAATCTCCCATACTATATTCTTGATAATTTGGAACTATTTGATAGACTTCATTGATAATTTTTCGTGCACCAAATCTTAATTCTTTATCACTTTCTGGTAAATTACGAATATCGTAGGCTTTTAAATCGCTAGGTGTAATTAACCCATCATGATAGGCATGAACACGTTCAAGGCTTTGACGTTGAATTTCTTCTCTTCTGAGTCTTTCTTCTTCAGCTTGGTGTTCTGCTTTTATTTTTTGTTCTCTTTTTTTGGCTACTAATCTTTCAACAGATTGGTGTGGGTCAACTATACCATTTAAGGGTGATAGATTAGGCTGAAGATGGTGTTCATAATTTTGATTAATCATGTTTAATGTAGTTACATAATCATCGGCAACTTCTTTCATAAGTTCATTTATATGTATATCAGTTTCCCAATTATCTGCAACAGATTCTTCATATAAATATTGTAATTTTAACATTATACTACTGTAAATATTATCTAAAGCGGCTTTTTTAGCATTATACTGTAGCTTATCTGGATCAGTCTCTGGCTCATGTCTTTTCATTTTAAATAGCGCTAATAAATCTGGATCCGGCTCTATAGAAATTGGCCCTGTTTGTTCATCGATAAGCTCTTCAACATAAGTTGGGTAATCGAATTTTTTAGAACTTACAGTATATGGGTCTGGAGTATAAATTTCTACTATTCTCCATTTGCGTCCAACTTTTACTTTTCTTACTGGCACTTCCATGATATCACCTCGCTTCTTAGTTTTCATCATCCATACTTAACACAGCTAGGAAGGCTTCTTGTGGTACTTCAACATTTCCTACCATTTTCATTCGTTTCTTTCCTTCTTTTTGTTTCTCTAATAATTTACGTTTTCTAGAAACATCGCCACCATAACATTTGGCTAAAACGTTTTTGCGCATCGCTTTAATATCAGCTCTGGCGATAGCTTTACTACCAATAACTGCTTGAATTGGAACTTCAAACATCTGTCTTGGTATTTGTTTTCTTAAAGCTTCGACTATGTTTCTACCGCGTTTATAAGCAAAATCTTTATGAACTATTAAACTTAAGGCATCAACTATTTCTCCATTTAGTAAAATGTCCATTTTAACTAAATCACTTTCTTTATAGCCAATTAGTTCATAGTCAAATGATGCATATCCTCTGGTTGCTCCTTTTAATTTATCAAAAAAGTCGTACACAATTTCTGATAATGGTATTTCATAGTGAATGTTAACTCTTGTTTGGTCTAAGTATTCCATACTTACATAGTTACCACGCTTATTTTGACATAGTTCCATAATTGGGCCAATATAAGTACTTGGAACGAGTATATTAGTTTTAATATAAGGTTCTTCTATTTTGCTTATTCTCTGTCTTTCAGGCATTTTAACTGGACTATCGATGTTAATAATTGAACCATCGGTTTTAGTTATTTTATAAATAACTGATGGACTGGTAGCAATTAATTCAATACCAAATTCTCTTTCAATACGTTCTAAAGTAATTTCCATATGAAGCAATCCTAAGAAACCGCCTCTAAATCCGAAGCCTAAAGCTTTTGAAGTTTCTGGTTCAAACTCTAAAGCAGCATCATTTAATTTTAATTTATCTAGGGCCTCTCTTAAATCAGGATATTTACTCGACTCTAATGGATATAGTCCGCAGAATACCATTGGTTTCATTGGTTTATATCCTGGAAGGCTTTCAGTTGCAGGATCTTCTGCTTGTGTAATGGTATCTCCAACTTTAATGTCACGAATACTTTTAATGCTTCCACAAATATAACCTACTTCACCGGTGACTAACTCATTTTTACTACTTTCTTTTGGATTACTAATACCAAGCTCTACAGCTTCATGAATGGCACCTGTAGCCATCATTTTAATTTTATCTTTAACTTTAACTTTGCCATTAACGATTTTAACTAAAGCTACTACTCCTTTGTAAGGGTCAAAGTAACTATCAAAGACTAAGGCTTGAAGCTTATTATTAATATTACCCTCTGGAGCGGGAATTCTTTCCACAATAGCGTCAACTAAATCTTTAATTCCTTCTCCTGTTTTGGCACTAGTAAGAATAATTTCTTCATCTTTAAAACCAAGGGTATCGATAAGTTCTTTTTTTACTTTAGGAATATCTGCATTTGGTAAATCAATTTTATTAATGACTGGAATTATTTCTAAATCATTTTCTAAAGCTAAGTAAACGTTAGCTAAGGTCTGTGCTTCAATTCCTTGAGCGGCATCGACTACTAAAACAGCACCTTCACAAGCAGCTAAGCTACGTGATACTTCGTAGGAAAAATCGACGTGTCCAGGTGTGTCAATTAAATGAAGAATATAATCTTCATTTTTATATTCATAATCTAATTGAACAGCATTTAATTTTATGGTAATGCCACGTTCTCTTTCGATATCCATACTATCTAATAATTGGTCTTGCATTTCCCTTTCGGTAATGGCGCCCGTTAATTCTAATATTCTATCTGCAATTGTACTTTTGCCATGGTCAATATGAGCGATTATAGAAAAGTTTCTAATGTTTTCTTGTTTCATGTTTCTTCACCTTTTTTAATTATATCATTTTTATCAAAATAAAAAAACTCTTATGAGTTTCTTTGGCATTTTAACTCCCCATTTGGCGATTTACTACAAATGTATTTATCGTATTTTAATTCAATAACACTAACACTTCCATTAGGGTTAATTGTAATTCTTCCTCCAACTGGCAATCTTCCGCTTTTAGTTATTTTCTCTTTAGCATTTATTTTTTTAGTTCCAAGATAAATATTATATCCATCTTTATTATATTTAACAGTAAACGGTAAGGTTATTTCTTGGTTTAAACTTTCATTAGTGTATAGAACTTTGACACTATCAATACTACCATAAACACTAGACTTAATTCCTGATAGCTGGGCATCATATATAGTCTTTTGAACAATGGGAAAAATTAGACATGCAATAATGCCTATTAAAGCAATGATAAAGATGTTCTCCACTGTCTTATTACTCATATTATCCCTCTATTATAATGTTATCACAACGGGTATTCATTGACAAGAAAAAACTTAGGATATAATCCTAAGATGCTTTATATGTACAACTATCGGAGTTTTTACAACAAGTTACATCAGTACCATCTGTGTTAGTAGTACAAGCATATTTACCATTTCCAGTAAACACTAAATCTTTCGCAGTAATGACACCAGTAGTCGTATCAATTGATATAGACCCTTTTGATGGATGTTCTCCGCTCATTGTTGCTTTTCTTCCAAGCACAGTCTCACTATCATCAGCAGTTTTGCTTGTAAATGTCACCTTTGGATTATCAACGACATCGTGATTATCAATAGTTTGAGACTGAGTATATGCTAGTTTAACTGCATCAATAGCTCCCCAGGTTTTATCTTTAGCACCTTCTAAACGTGAGTTATTAATAACATTTAAAATCGCAGGTGTAGTAACTAAGGCAACAATAGCTAAAATAATGATAACGGCTAACAATTCAACCAACGTAAACCCCTTCATTTTATCTTTCATCTATTTCACCTCCTCACCTTGCTACTGTAATAAATATAACATAATTTTTTTTAAAAATCAATTAGTTTTAATTATTATTGTCGGATTTTGTGTCTAGTTTATTTTAACAAAAATGACTTCTAGTTCCTTTTGCTCTTTTTCAAGATTAGCCTTTTCCTCTTCAACAATTTTTTCTGGAGCTTTTTTAACATAATTCTCATTGGATAATAATTTCTTTCTTCTAGAAATTGAAGCTTCCAAGCGTTCTTTCTCGCGATATAAATTTTCTAATTCAGCTGTTTTTCCTGCTTTTCCATCATAATATAAATGAACTAAATCATCTTGAAAGTTAATTGTAACTATATCTAAATTTGTATAATCGTTAGTAGTACTTACTTTTAACAATTTATTTAAAATAGATTGGTTGTCTTTTAGAATTGCATTTTCATATTTTAAATAAATTTCTTTAGCGCTGTTTTCTAATTTTATTTTTCTAATTTTTTTAATTAATTCAATAATATCATCCATATTCTTTGTTTCATTAAAATTAAAGTCTTTATTATAGTCTGGATATTTTGAAACCATTATTGATTCTTCAGTATCTGGAAGTTTTGTATAAATTTCTTCGGTAACAAAAGGCATAAATGGATGAAGCATTTTTAGAATTGATTTTAAAACGTGAACTAAAACAGTTTTGGAAGTATCGTCCATATTTATTTTAGAAAGTTCAATATACCAATCGCAGAAATCATTCCAAATAAAACTATAAAGTTCAGAACCAACAATATTAAATTCGTATTTATCCATATGTTTAGTAACGGTCTTAATTGTTTCATTTAATTTATTTAAAATCCACTTGTCAGATAGTTTCAAATTTTCTAAATTATATTGATAGTCTTCGATGTTCATTAAAACATATCTTGAAGCGTTCCATAATTTATTAATGAAATTCCATGTTGATTTCATTTTTTCCATATCGAATTTTAAATCGGTACCGCTGGCTGCACTAGTGGTTAAATAAAATCTTAATGAATCGGCACCGTATTCATCAATTATATCCATAGGGTCAACCACATTACCTAAAGATTTACTCATTTTTGTTCCTTCTTTATCACGGATAAGTCCATGAATTAAGCAATCTTTAAATGGTCTTTGCTTTGTAAATTCTAATCCTTGAAATACCATACGATTTACCCAGAAAGGAATAATATCATATCCAGTGACTAAAACGTTGTTAGGATAATATCTTTCAAGCATTTCTGTTTTTTCAGGCCAACCTAAAGCACTAAATGGCCATAGTGCAGATGAAAACCAAGTGTCTAAAACATCTTCATCTTGAATCCAGCCATCGCCTTCCGGCGCTTCTAGGCCAACATATACTTCTTCATTTTTATACCAAGCAGGAATGCGATGCCCCCACCACAACTGTCTAGAAATACACCAGTCATAGGTTATTTCCATCCAATGTTTCATAGTTTTTTCATATCTTTCAGGGACAAAATTTACTTTTGCATCTTTATCTTCTTGATTTTTTAATACTTGATCAGCTAATGGTCGCATTTTAACAAACCATTGTTTTGAAAGCAAAGGTTCAACAACGGCATTACTTCTTTCAGAGTGCCCCACTGAATGAACAATTTCTTCAATTTCAATTAATAAATCTTTATCTTTTAATTCCTCTACTAGTTTCTCACGACATTCATATCGGTTTAAGCCATTATATTTTAACGCTTTTTCATTCATTGTCGCATCTGGGTTCATAATGACTACTCTTTCTAGATTATGTCTTACACCAACCTCAAAATCATTTGGATCGTGAGCCGGAGTAATTTTAACTACACCAGTTCCTTTTTCCATATCTGCGTGCTCATCGGCAACAATTGGAATTAATTTATTCACAAGTGGTAAAATAACATTCTTACCAATTAGGTGTTTATACCTTTCATCTTCTGGATTAACAGCAACTGCCGTATCTCCAAATAAGGTCTCAGGTCTAGTGGTCGCAACTTCTAAATATTCTTCACTATCTTCTAAAAAGTATTTTAAATGGTAAAAAGCTCCTGGCTCATCTTTATAAATTACTTCTTCATTTGATAGCGCAGTCATTTGAACTGGATCCCAATTTATAATTCGTTCTCCACGATAAATTAATCCTTTTTTGTATAATTCAACAAAAACATAGTTAACAGCTCTTGACAAACCCTCATCTAAAGTAAATCTTTCTTTTGAATAATCTAGGGAATGACCTAGTTTAGCCCACTGGTTATGAATATTTTCAGCATATTCTTCTTTCCATGACCAAGCGGCTTTTAGCCATTCTTCTCGCTCCATTTCTCTTGGATTAATTCCCTGTTCTCTTAATCTCTTGTCAACTTTAGCTTGAGTAGCAATACCTGCGTGATCCATTCCTGGTAGCCATAAGGCATCATACCCTTGCATTCTTTTAAATCTTATCATAATATCTTGTAAAGTAGTATCCCAAGCATGACCTATGTGTAATTTACCAGTAACGTTAGGTGGCGGAATAACTATAGCATATGGTTTTAAAGATGTGTCCCCACTTGCAAAATAACCTTTACTTTTCCAATTATCATATTTCCCTGTTTCTACTTTTAAATGGTCATATTTTTTGTCTAACATTTTTTATCCTCCTTTATTTTACTATCAATATATTTTTTTATTTCTTCAAAATATTGTTTGAATTTTTCTTTATCTTTTATTTTTTCGAATATTTTATCTATTAATTTATTATCTTTTAAATAATTAAATGAATAATTGAAATTAAGGTCATAGATATAACCTAAAGTATATATAATACCATCTGATCCATTTTTTAAATCTTTATGATTAATTAAATGGTGATTTTCAAAATCTTGCTTTACTTTTTTACTTATTTCTTCACTATCTTCATCAAATGCGTGTTCGCCTGTTGCATAAATATAAAAAATATCAACTTTGTCAGCATCTCTTATAACTTTACATAGATCCTTATTGTGATCTGATAATGTTTCTGGAACTTTTAATTTGTTATGATATTTAATACCATCAAATATTTCATCAAAATCTCTAAAATTAGACCAAAATTTCATTATTTCACCGTTATAAAATAATTTTTCAATCGAATAATCAGCGTGGTCGATTGATGTCGAATCATTGAAGGTCTTATATTCAGTCCACTGGGGAAAGCGACCATAATCATGAAGTAATCCAATAACTTCGGCAATTTTAATATCGTTTTCACTGTATCCAGTTTTTTCAGCAATTTCTTTACATAATTTTTGGACTCTTAGTGAGTGGTTATATTTCCTTTTAATAGCTTTATCACTCATATCGTAATTACTGACATATTTTTTAAATTCTTCGTTCATTTTAACTCTCCTTAATATAAAAAATCACAGCCTTAGATAAGGACGTGATTGACGTGGTACCACCTTAATTTGTAAGTAAATACTTACCTTAAACATTTAACGCATGTATACGGAATACCTTAACTATTCAGGCATCAACTCCCAAGCTACCTTCAATGGCCTTTTTATCAGTTTCCACCAAACACTGACTCTCTTTAAAAAAGATTCCATTTACTCTTCCTGTTCTTCGTTTTTTTATAATTATAACACTTTGATTTAATTTGTCAATTAATATATTTGATATTTAGCATTATCTATTTCTAAATTATTTAAGATATCTTCCTCTGAAATATCAGTAGTATAAATAACGAAACTATAAAGTTCCCCTTTAAAGAAGTTAATACTGCTACGTCCAATAACAAAGTCATCATCTAAAAAGTTTATATTACCAGTAATCTGTTTTTCACCAACTCTAACACCATCAACATAAACAAATATTCCTACATTTCCTTTCATGATAACTGTGATTTGAGAAACTTTATTTATTTTGGCTTGTGGTACAGCTACACACGCTTCAGCACCATTAACAGTATAATAGCAAACGTTAATTCCGCTTCCTGTCGTATAAGCCGTAAGTCCTTGTTTATTAATTTGATCATATGAGCCCCACAAATTATAACCAGCTGTAAAATCAGTGATTTTAAAAACAGTTGAAAAGGTTATGTTCTGACCTAATTCTTTTTGATTAAAATGGGTGTTGACAAATGAATTGGCACCATCAAATATTAAATGATTAGTACTATGTGTAACAGCAGCTGTAGTGGCATCGTGTTTATTACCACTTTGATCCTTCCATACGTTGTCATATGGTTCTTGTAAACCGTCATACATAGCAAAAATTTGATCAGCTTTGGCATAACCTGTTTCGACGTTTGTCAAAGCATTTTCTTTTAGTTTATCCATGCTTAATTTACGACTACCTAAAATAGCTAAGGTACTCATCATTATAACAAGAAATAAAGCAAGCATTCCATATAATAATGCGGATGAAATAAATCCTTTTTCTTTCATACTTGCCCTCCTTATCTTAATACAATTATATAATAATTTGTTTTTGATAGCAAGGCTGATATTAATTTTTATACAAAAAATAGACCTTTGTCATTACTTGGTCTATTTAACTTACATACATTATACTAGGTGATAGGTATGAATAGAGGTTGGTGGTGTGGCCGCGGTAAATGGTGTATATTTGGTTTGGTAAGTGTAATTCTATTATTCTATCAAATAATTATAACGTTATTTATCATCACACGATTTAATGTTTTCTTGCTTTTCCTTTTCATTATTTGTGCTTTTCTTTCTTTTTTTAAACTGTTTTGGTAATATACTGCGATTTAAAAATAGTATCTATTTCACGGCTGATTTTTTGACAAGTGTTATACTCTGAATCATTGAATTCAATAATATCAGGAAGACTTATTAAAATGAAAAATAATTCTTTTTCATCTTCCGTTAAAGGATAATGATTCTCATATTCGCGAAGTACATCAGAAAACTCAAAATCTAAAGCGTGGTTTTTGTATAATTTATATAAATCAAAAACCGGGCTACCAATCTTAGCTTTATCCCAACTAATTAAATAAGAATTTTCGTTTCTTATGAAATGATCTAATTTTAGATTATTATGCAAAACAACATTACGTTGTTTTCTTTTTTCTTTAACCAACTTATGCCATTTCTCTAGACGATCTTTACAACTATCAATTGTTTGATAAATGGTGGTTATATTGCGCGCTAGCAAAAATTCACTAGGGCTCATATAAACCTTGTTTTCAATAACGGTTATTAAATCTGTATAGTAACCATATAAATAATTTATATTATTGTCTAAATCTTCATACATTTGTTCATAATCGTTAACATCAACCTCTTTATAGTGGGTTGTTTTACTATGTAAAAGCGACACTAATAAAATCATGTCTAAAATCTTTTGCTCTTTAGGAATATCTAAGTCTTCTAAATATTCTGTTATTTGATAATCATCATCTAAGGGATCATTAACAATCCTTGGCATATAATCAAAACTTCTGGTTCTTAAATAATCAAATATACCTGGATTTAATTTTTTATCTTTATAAACATATCTTCCAGAATTAGTATCGACAATGTTTACGCTTCCAACTTTTTCATACCTGTTTGGCACTAAAGAATATTTTTTTAATGCCTCATTAATTTTCATTCGCAGGAACAATTAGTTTATCGCCGATTTTTATATCTGATAGATTGTTATAAGCTTCTAATTGTTCTCTTGATACTCCATAGTCTCCTATTATTGATTCGATTGTATCATTTTCCGTAACGATGTGAACTTTATAAACTACATATACTTCATTCTCATCAAGTCCATCAAATAATGATTTAACATTTATACTTTCGCGGCTATCTTCTGTCTCTTTAGACTCTTCTCTTTCTAATTCAACTGCTTCTTCGGCAATTTCTTCTTTTACTTCTTCTTTTACTACCTCTTCAGTTTTTTCAATCTCTTCAACTACTTCTTCACTTCGATTCATAACCGGCTCCTCCTTTACTTCTTCGACATTGTCGACAGTTAATTCAATATTAACTGATAGTACTTTGTTATTAATAACTTCATAATAGAAGTCACTAATGTCAACTTCAGCGTCATCGATATAATATTTTTTATCGATATTAATATTAAATGGCAACTCATATTCAAAATTATCTAAGTTAACACTTGTATCAGCCATTTTATAATCACCACTGACAATAAATTTCCCAGCAATTAAGTTTTC
Organism: uncultured bacterium; assembly: GCA_959020415.1. GTDB lineage: Bacteria > Bacillota_I > Bacilli_A > RF39 > UBA660 > Coprosoma. The sequence goes on from CAUERX010000025.1 coordinate 16,250, forward strand.
TTTTTTTACATCGACCTCATGCTCTAGTGAAATACTATTGATTTCAGCTATGTTACTATCAAACATTATATCTTTTTTAAATGGAACTAGTTTTTTCATTATATCCCCTCCTAAGTAATTATATTAATTTTTCTTTTTTATATGCCTTTGCTTAGGTGTTTTTCTAATGGTTTAATACTATATCCTTTGCTTGTTATGTAATTGATAATATTTTCTAATTCGTTTTTTAATTCGGTATTTACTTTTAAAGAAATTATGGAACCTGGTGTTAAACTTTGTTTTACAGTTATAAATGGTCTTTTATTAACCACTTTTGTAGGAATTATAGTATAGGAATTTTGAAGATCGCAAATTTTAAGAATATCTTTATCTGGTTTTTCAGTATAACAATAATTATATTTTTGAGTAGCTGCACTAGTAATAATTGTTTTCATCCAAACGAAATCGCTGTCACTATAATCTTCATTATTACTCAAATTACCAATGGTGTGACCCTTTTGTAATAGTCTTATAATTAGATTATGGTTTTGCTCTAAGTATTTACTAGTAATATAAAATGTAGCTTTAATTTTATGATTATCTAAGATGCCAATTATATCATTAATATTTGTATGATTATCAACTTTAAAAATAAGAGATACACTTTTTTCATTAGGGTTTCCACTTATAATATATTTATCGGTATTATTTTTTAAACCTTCTTTAACAGGAATATTTTTATAAACTAATAACTTATCATTAAAATAACCTATTTGTTTCATCTTTTTATAACTCTTTTTAACATCAACTTCTTTACCGCTAATACCTGGAATAATAGTATTACTTTTAATTGTGGCTTCAATAGGTTTTGTTTTATATTCTGGACTTTTAGTTTTTATCTCATTTAAGAGTTCATCGCTTAATTTAGCCGTTGTTCCCACTTCTTCGGTATACATAAAGCTGCCAATTAATAATGCGATAATTCCAATAACTTGAAAAGTTCGTTTCATAGCCTCACCTATAAAAGTATATGATGATGTTTTATTTTTATAAACGCTTTTCACTATTTTTATTTTACTTCATATTATATTATGGAAGGAGGGGTTACATGGGACCATATACAAATTATTATATGCCTGCACAAAATTCATTTAGAGGCCCAGGCGGAAGACCACCAGGAGGACCAGGCGGAAGACCTCCGGGAAGACCACCAATGAATAATAATCGATTGGTAGGTGGCGGTTTCCTAGGCCCATTTTTATTAGGGGGACTTACAGGCGGTTTAGTAGCACCATTTTTCTATGGCGGATATAATAATCGTCCAAATTACTATTACCCAGCGCCATACTATCCTCCATATTATAGACCATACTAAAAAAGACCTATCATCTGATAGGCTTTTTTGTTATATAAAACTAACATGCATATTTTACTTGTAGGTTATGAGAAGAGAATAGTAAAATAAACGCGCTAGTTATATGGAGCTTTATAAACTCCGGTAGAACAACTACTTTTTTGTAATTGTTCTCGTCGGAATTTATAAATTTAATATTTTATAATGTAATTAACAACTATGTAAGGCTGTAAATTAGTAAACGAAGTGCCACTACCAGTTGAGCTAGTAGTAGTAGCACTGCCGCTGAAAGTACTTGATACGGTTCCTTTAGCCGTAACTGTATGGGTATGCGCTCCAGCTGAATCAATAACATCTTTAGCTGTATTCCCACGATCAGAGCCTGCAGGACTAGGTACACTGCCGCCACTGGCACCGACCCAGTTATAACCTAAACCATGGGTATGAGCACCACTCGAACTGGTAGTAACGCTACTTCCAGTAAATGTACTTGATACGGTTCCTTTAGCTGTAACTGTATGCGTATGGGCTGGCATATTGGCACTGGTAAGAGTTGTATTTATGCTTCCTCCGGTTCCACCTAAAACACTAAAATTACTACTATCTTTTCCAACTACAACTTTCCCATTTAAGTTTGGTATATTGAATGTTGTACTACCATCTCCCGCACCATAAGTCGTTCCTATTTTGGCATATAAATCTGCGTATGTTGTTCTCGATACAGCCTGTCCATTACATAATAAATATCCTTCAGGTGCTGTAGAGCCAGCATAAGCTTCAATAACCCCAGGGTTCATACCATTGGCATCACCAATAACTATTTCTGCTTCAGCTCTTCCCATTGAAGAAAGAATTATTAGACTTATTCCTAACGTTATAATTAAGGTAATACTAACTAATATAATATCTCTTTTCATGCCTTCCCTCCTTTAATACTTGATTACATAATTTTCAATTATATATGGTTTTAAATTACTAAATGGCTCACCGCTTCCCACCGTGCTCGTTGTTGAACTACTTCCATTAAATGTACTGGTTACACTCCCTTTTGGGGTTACAGTATGGGTATGCGCTCCAGCTGAATCAATCATATTTGTTGCCACTGCCCCAGCTGTATTTATTCCAGCCGTTGCACGAACAGCAGTTCCTGGTAAAGTTCGCCAATCATAGCCTAAACCATGAGTGTGAGCTCCATTAGATGAAGTTGAAACGCTTTGACCAGTAAAGACGCTAGATACTGTTCCTTTTGAGGTTACGGTATGGGTATGGACTGGAAGATTTGCTGTTGTTAATGTATTATTAATACTTCCACCAATATCGCCTAAAGAACTAAAATTACTACTATCTTTTCCAACCGGTACTTTCCCATTTAAATTTGGTACATTGAATGTTGTACTTCCATTTCCTTGACCATAAGTCGTTCCTATCTTGCTAAATAAATTCGAATATGTCGTTCTCGATATCTCTCTTCCATCGCACGGTAAATATCCATCTGGTGTACTACTACTAGCATTTATTTTTATAATTCCTGGGGGTGTGGAATCTATATTTGTGATAACAAACGATGAGCTTACTGTATTAGTACCATCACTTGATTTTCCTAATATTTTACCACTTACCTGATATTTTAATTTAAAAGGGTTGCTCGGAAACTCTATCCAAGTTTCTCCATTATCAATACTATATGTATTTGTGCAATCTGTACATGCTGCGGTTACTATTAATGTCTTACTTTGTGACCACATTTCTCCTGATGGACTAATTTCATATGTGGGCGCATCTATTTTATTTGTTCCCGTATCAATGGAGCCTGTATTATTTAATCCTACTCCACTGGTTACCATAACCTTTATAGAATAAATTGCATTATGTGTAAGTCCAGTAAAGGTGTAAGTATTACTTGTTCCATTATCTATCCATGTTGATCCATTATCCTTACTAAACTCATATTTAGTTATTCCACTTGTGGCACTTGCTGTAGCAACTGCTGTTATACTATTTGTTGTTTTGCTTGCACTTACACTTACCTCTGGAGTGGTGTTATCAAACTTAAACAAAGCACTTACTACTTGATTTGAAGTATTTCCACTTACATCTGATAAGGTCCCAGCTTTTATCCATAAATAATATGTCCCAGTTAAACTTGAACTTGATGTTGCAGGAATTGTTACTGTCGCACTCTTTGCTCCTTCTATATTTGTTGAAGTTACACTTGACCATGTCGTTGGTGATGTTGTGTTTGATGTACTCCATGCATATGAAATTGCTTGACTTGCTTTTAATCCACTTCCGGCATCAGCTAATGTTACGGTTACCGCTTTCCCGCCACTTACATATGTGGCCCCAGTATTTGGATTTAAGCTTACTGTTGGTTTTGTTGTATCTGTCCATTTGGCATATAGTGTTTGATTACTTGTTGGTGTATAGCTTGCTCCTGCTTCTCCTACTTTATTGGTTAGTGATGAATCACTATACCATCCTCCAAATGTATATCCTGTTTTACTTGGACTTGGTAAGGTTACTGAAGTACTTGTCCATTTTGCATAGATGGTACTATTGGCAGCAATATTATATATGGTTGTACTTGTTACTTGATTGGTAAATGTGTTTTCTTTATACCATCCATTAAACATATAATTTGAAGTTGCATTAGCTGCACTATTCCCTCCACTTGCTCCATTATAGTTATATGTAACTACATAACTTCTTGTTGGTGAAGGTAAGGTCCCATATGTTGAATTATATGTTACTGCTTTACTTGTTGTACTGTTTCCTCCATTAGCTCCATTGTAATTATAAGTTAAAGTATAACTATTAGCTTTACCTTTTGCTGTATAGGTTATATTTGAAGATACATTTACTTTTGTTCCTTCAGTTCCGACTTTTGTATTAGAAGGACTATACCAGCCATCTACTCCATATCCACTACTTGCTGTTATACTTGGTAATGTTATTTGACAACTTGTGGCATTGTTATACATAACGCAGCTGTCTGTTGTTTTTCCTATTGCACTTATTCCAGTTCCTTTACTATAACTTACATTTATTGTCTTCTTATAGATAGCGTATAAAGTTACATCAGCGTTCTTCATTTCTAAACTACTTAATCCTATTGTTGCATCTTTATTTGTATTCCATCCGGCAAAGGTCCAGCCTGCTTTAGTGGCTGTATAACTTAAATCTATCTTACTTCCTTCTGATAGGTATTCATTATACTTTGAACAATCTTCTCCACCATTAGTCTTGCAATCATATGTTACTAGATAATCATTAGTTGGCTTTATTGTTCCTCCTTCAGCTTGGCCATAATCTAATGTTATTTCTACTTCACTACTTGTACTTGGTGGTGTTCCTTCAAAGTCTTTATTATATTCTATCTTTACATTTACTACTTTACTAGTATTCTTATATAGTTTCTCTCCTTTGGTATATCCTGAAAAAGAAATCTTTATAGCTTCATTATTACTTTTTATATTGGTTAATATGTTTTCTAGTTTAGCATCAAATGTTCCTTTATTCTCCACTGTGACTTGATATTCCATCGCATCACCTTTTTCATAGAGGTTTGCTTCCATACTAGCTGTTAGATTGGTCCATGTTGGAGTTTTAGCATTTTCTCCATTACCTGTTTTATTACCTGCAGTTACATTTGTTATTCTTATATCCCAGTTACTACTTATCTTACTTGTTCCTTTTATGTTTAGATTTGTTTGAAAAGCAGCATAGCCTACTGTCA
>CAUERX010000026.1 GCA_959020415.1 uncultured bacterium
CCCCCCCCCCCCCCCCCTATTGTCAACTATTTCAACTCAATATTCACAAAAAAACAGTTCCTATAGAACTGTTAAAATTTCTTCTTAATAAATAATCTGATAAGTAATACTTCAAAAACAATATAAACTATTATATATATTGCCAATAATATTTCATTAAATATCCCAAGATCAAAACCTTTAAAAATATCTAATACACTAGCTGGAATTACATTAAAGAAACTAAACGCATCATCCCTCAAATAATTTATTTTCAAATAAGTAATAATTCTTAAAAATATATCGACCATTACTATAAAATACACACTAGCATTAAAGTTTTTAAAGAAGAAAATTACTGCTGCTAAACAGACTAAAAATATTATAAGTTGTACTGTCATTCTTTCACCTCTATTAATTCATCGTATCCCTTTGTAAAATCAGATACATTATTTACATTATAGTAATTAATTGTTAATGGATAACTGACATTAGTCCCTGTTTTTAAAGTATAATAACTAGATAAATCCAAAACAATCTTATTTATTACTTTATTCTTTGTATAAACACTTACCGTTATATTATAAGTTGCCGCTTTTGATAAATCCATGTCTGTATCTAATTCATACAAATTTATAAAACGATCTAGCGGAACTATATATTGTTTAAAATCATTATTTTCAGCTGGTGTTATCCCACTAACTAAATTATTAAGTACTTTGCTGTTTAATTTCAAAACATTCAAATCAAAATTATCTAACTTCTGAACCTTATCATCAATCAAATAAACATTGTCTTTAGAATAATAACGCTTATTATTTAAATAAAATATAGTAGCATCGCCATAATAAGAGCCATTTATTTCCAAATCATTAGTCTTGTAAGTAAAATCATAATTTTGTACATTAGCAAAACTAGTAGCCACCTTTTCACTTTTTTTAGTTGGTACCGGCGTACTAGAAGTCGTTCTTACCAAAACAATAGCAATAACCATAAAAATAAGCCAAAATGCTAAAACAATCATCGCATGAGTTCTTGGATTAGCCCACAATTCTTTAAATTTTATATACCATTCGCTCTCTCTTATTCTTTTAAACATATCTATATCCTACCTCAATACTTTGCCAACTAAATCTGGATGACCATGAATAAAATCAATAGCTTTAGTTTTACCCTTACCTTCTAGTTGAATTTCTGTTAGGACAATCTCACCATTAGAAACCTTTACACCAAAGCCATCCTCATAAATCGCTGTAATTTCTCCTGGATAAGCAAGCTCAAATAAGTTTTCTGTACGATAAGCTCCCCACACCTTCATAATTTTATCATCAAAATAACAATAAGCTCCTGGCCACGAATTTAAACCACGAATTTGATTAATTATTTCCCTTTTAGTTTTTGTAAAATCTAGTTTTTCATCTTCTCTTTTAATGACAAAACCATATGTAACCTCTGATTCATCTTGCTTTATTCTTTCATTAGTACCATCTAAAATACTCGGTAAAGTTTTTAAAAGCAAATCACGACCAACAACTTTTAATTTATCGTGTAAACTTGAAGCCGTATCCTCTTTCGTAATTTCAACCACTTCTTGACTTATTATATCACCCGCATCCATCTGCTCTGACATATACATAATTGTAATACCTGTTTTAGAATATCCATCAATTATCGCATGATGAATTGGCGCGCCTCCGCGAAGTTTAGGAAGTAATGATGCATGTACATTAATACAGCCTATCTTCGGAATTAATAATAATTCTAATGGCAAAATTTTCCCATAAGCACAAGTAATAATCAAATCAGGCTCTAAAGCATTTATTTCTTGTAAAGCATCTTTTATTTTACTTGGTTGTAAGCATAAAATATTATGTTTCATCGCCACCTCTTTAATTGGTGACGCCTTTAAAGCTCCACTTCGACCGAATGGTTTATCTGGTTGAGTTACCACAGCTCTAACTTTGTAATTAGCAATCAATCCTTGTAAAACGGGAACACTAAATTCCGGAGTTCCCATAAAAATAATAACGGGATCCCTTTTTACATCAATTTTATCAAAATCCATATCATCACCCTATCTTCAATTTTAACACATTTTAAAACAAATAACTATATTTTCGAAGGATTTAAATCCACTTCCACTTTTACTTTATTATTCGTACTATATTTTTTATTAATAAAAAATAAAGAATCAATAATCTCAACTGTGTTTTTAAATTTGATAATTATTCCCATATAATATATATTATTAATCTTCGGCATATTTGCTGTACTTGGACCTAAAATAATATTATTAGGAATTTCCCTTTTTAAATAACAAGCAATTTTTGAAGCTTCATCCGTAACTTCTTCATATTTTTTGCCACTTATTCTAATATAAGCCAAATTATAAAAGGGGGGATATTTAAGTGCTTTTCTAATTTTAATTTCCTCACGATAAAATCTTTCGTAATCATGTTTACTAGCCGTTACAATACTGTAATGATTCATATTAAATCCTTGAATAATAACCTTGCCTTTTTTCAAAGCCCTTCCAGCTCTTCCAGCAATTTGATTTAAAAGTTGATATGTTCGCTCCGCACTTCTAAAATCCGGAATATTAAGCGAGCTATCACCATTAACCACACACGCTAAAGTAACATTAGGAAAATCAAGCCCTTTTGAAATCATCTGTGTTCCAACCAAAACATTGTATTTCCCTTCGCGAAACGCTTCAATTATTCGCCCGTGAGCCCCTTTATTTTTAGTAGTATCAACATCCATCCTAATTGTTTTTGCCAAAGGAAACTGCTCATTAATCAAACTTTCTAACCGTTCAGTTCCCATTCCTAAAGCATTAATATTTTTACTATGACATTCCGGACATATATTTAATTTAGACGCCGTATAATCACAGTAATGACATTTCATACTATTAGTACTTTTATGATAAGTTAAGGGTATATCACAATTCGGACATTTATGCGTATATCCGCATTCTTTACAACTGATAACTGTTGAAAAACCTCTTCTATTAAGTAATACAATTGCCTGTTCTCCATTTTCTAAAACTTTAGTCATTTTGTCTTTAAACAAAGATGAGAATATCCTATTTCCCTTTTTAAATTCTTCTTTCATATCAATCAAAGTAACTTTAGGTAAGTTGTGATTGACTCTATTTTTCATTTCTAAAAGTTCATAAGCCCCCGTAAGCGCTCTTGTATAACTTTCCACAGACGGTGTCGCACTACCTAAAATTAATGGAATATCATACGTTCTAGCCCTTTTTATAGCTACATCTATTGCATTATATCTTGGAGTATTTTCTTGTTTATAAGTTACTGAATGTTCTTCATCGATAATAATAACTCCTAAATTAGTAAATGGCGCGAATATCGCACTTCTAGCCCCAACTACAATTGACACTTCGCCATTTTCAATTTTTCGCCATTCATCATATTTTTCGCCATCACTTAATCCACTGTGCAAAATAGCTACAATCTTACCAAAGTTCTGTTTGAATATCTTAACAACCTGAGGTGTCAAACTAATTTCTGGAACCAACAGTATCGCTTCTTTACCTAAACTTAAAACATTTTCAATAATTTTTATATAAACTAACGTCTTTCCACTACCTGTAACTCCGTGCAATAAATAAGGTTTAAAATTATCTAGCCTTATTTTGGAAATTACTAAAGCTTGTTCACTCGTTAAATCATGATTTAATTTATCTAAAACAATGTTATCGTCAAGACGATATACTTCTTCTTTTATTTCATTAAAATATCCTTTATCGAGAAAAGACTTCACCGTATAAGCAGAAACATCAGTTAATTCCTTTTTTAAGACCTTACCTTTTTGCTTAACTAAATCATAAATTTCTTTTTGTTTATCAGTTTTCAACGTTGGTAAAGTATCCCCAATTATTAAATAACTAACATATTTTTTATTAACTGTAAAATTATTTTTAGCCTTTAATGCACTTGGAAGCATCGTCTGATATGCACAAATTAATGGTGATAAAGTTTTTTTGCTAATATATTCGCCAAGTTTAAGCATCTCGCCATTGATTACTGGATGATCATCAGTAACCGAAATTATGCTTTTTACTTCATAATCAAAATTCCCAGTTTCTTCTATCTTTAAGACAAAACCCTCAAGCGTTCTTTTACCAAATGGTACTAAAACTCTCATTCCAATTTCTAAAGCCATCCAATCAGGAATTTTATATGTAAAAGTCTTATCAATTGCTTTTGCTTTTATTTCAACCAATACTTGTGCATACATATCATCACCCTACTTAAATTATATAATAAATCAAAAACAAATTCCATACATTTGTATGGTAAAATAAAATTTCCATTTTAAAACCTAGTTTATACTAGGTTTTATCATTTTACAATAGTCTTGTTTTTCTACCCAATATTGTTCATTAAACTGTTGTAATAATTTATGTGTCTTTAAGAAAAATTGGTCTTTATAAGCAGTATCTCCCATCGTGCTCATAATTGTTACACTATATGGATATTTATCAAAAACAATAGCGACATCATTATAATGTTCCTCAAAACTTCCGTATTTATGCCCCACTTGATAATTATCATTAAACTTAATTGTATCCATATCGGCCGAGTTTCTCATATCAGAAACTAATTTTTTTGCATTAGAAGCCCCACTTAAATAATACTTGTAAATTTCTTTAGCATAAATACTTCCGGCATTTGAACTCATATTCCCAAAACTATCACTATATGTAATATCATAACCTAGATTAGACCAATATTTTTTAATATTATCTATTTTAAGTTCCTCGGTTAACATATCATAGGCAGCATTATCGCTATATCTAATTATATATTCAAGTAATTCGGAAATTTTATATTTAGTTTCAAACGCACTATTTTTAACTATTCCCGCCCAATTATGATAATGCCTTGGCTCATACACAAGTTCTTTATTCAAATCCAATTTACCTTCATCAGCTTGTTTATAAGCGTAAAAAACTGCAGGAAGTTTATTAACACTTGCCGCATAATCTTCCTTATCCCCATCTTTACTCAAACGATAACCATCGATTAAATTTTCATAAGTAAATGTAGCCTTATTAGTATTATACAAATTCATAATTTCCATTTTAATTGTTTTAAGATTTTCACTAAATCTATTCTCGGGAAATGAAGAAAGAAACATACAAGCAGATGAATTACTATTCTCTTTATCGTCGTCTTTATTAACTGATTTATAAAGCGTAGCCAAAACATGATTTCCTTGACCTACTTCCTCGTTTTTATAGGTAAAACATACACATAAAGTAAGTACACATAATAAAAGAATTATTGCGTTTTTTGTTTCCATCTTTTCCCCACCTTACTATCTTTAATCTATAAATATAATAACCTTTTGACAACTAATTGTCAAACAAAAAAGGATTAAAATTTAACCCTTTAAAATTATTTTTCCTCGCCTTTGATAATTTCCATAGCTTTACGCATTTCCATATCGTACTTAACCATTTCTAAACCACCAAATAATTTAAGGAACTCTTCTTTATCCATTTGATATTTTTCAGCCATTTTCTCTGCTTCTTGTGCAGCATCTTCATCAGAAATTTCAAGTTTTTCTTGTTTAGCAATTTCTTCAAGCATAAGTCTGTAAGTAATTCTCTTTGTAGCTTCTTCACGCATTTGGTCACGTAAAGCATCTTCATTTGAATTAGTAAATTGATAAAATTGTTCAAGTGAAATACCTTGCATTTGTAAATGCTCACGGTATTGAGAAACCATACGATCTAATTCCTCTTCAACCATTACATCAGGAATTTCAACTTCTACACCTTTAGCAGCTTCATCTAATAAAGCATCCATAAATTTATTTTCAATTTCACTTTCCTTATGAGATAAAATATTATCTGAAATCTCAGCTTCTAATTTTTCTTTAGTATCGATGCCTTCCATTCCTAAATCAGCAAAGAAATCTTCATCTAATTCTGGAACAGAAATTTCCTTAACCTCATTAACTTTAACTTTGAATGTAGCTTCTTTACCCTTTAAATCCTCAGCATGATAATCCTCTGGAAAAGTAACTATTACATCTTTTTCATCTCCAGATTTAAGTCCAATTAATTGTTCTTCAAATCCTGGAATAAAAGTTCCACTACCAATTGTTAAAGAATAATTTTCACCTTTACCACCTTCAAAAGCTTTACCATCAGCAAAACCTTCAAAATCGATAATTGCCACATCACCTTCAGCAATTTCGCCTTCTTTAAGAACATTTTCGGCAAATCTTTGACGCATATTTTTGATTGCTTCCTCAATTTCTTCTTTAGTAACTTCAGCCTTTTCTTTTTTAACATCTAAATTCTTATATTTTCCTAATTTAACTTCAGGTTTTAAAGTAAGAACGAATTTAAATTCAACAGCTTTTTCATCAATACTTTTTAATTCAATATCAGGTTTAGCTACTAATTCAGTAACTACATTCTTATTGTCTTCAAGCATTTGGCCATAAGCCTTTTCAATTACGATATCAGCCGCATCCATAAATAATGATTCCTTACCATACTTTTTTATGAAAACATCTTTTGGCGCTTTTCCAGGACGAAAGCCATCAATTTTTACTTTTTTATTAGCTTTTTCATAAGCTTTGTCCATTGCCTCTTCCCATTCAGTTCCTTCAACTTTAATTTCTATTTCTTTTGTTCTACTCATTTTTCTTCCTCCTTTTTTATAGCCATACGCCAAAGCCAATGGCTGCCATACTAAGAATTAATCCTACTGACCAAAATAATCTTACGATATCGACCTCTGTCCACCCAAGTTTTTCAAAATGGTGATGCAAAGGTGCCATCAGAAATACCTTAGTATGAAATTTTTTAATTGCAATTAATTGGATAATAACGCTTAAGGTTTCAACGATAAACACCCCAGCCACAACAATTAATGTAATTTCATGGTTACTAATAATAGCTACACTACCCAAAGCTGCACCTAAAGCAAGTGAACCAGTATCACCCATAAACACTTTAGCCGGATGACTATTGTAAACCAAGAATCCTACTAACGATCCCACTAATACAAAACAGAAAATCGCTATATCCTCGTTACCAACAGTCCACGGTGAACCCCAACTAATAATACCGAAAGCAAAGAAAGCAATTGCTGAAAGTCCTCCAGCTAATCCATCTAATCCATCAGTAATATTTACCGCATTACTACTTCCTACTAATACAAATAATAAAAATAATCCATAAAGCCATCCCAGATTAATTTTAATACCTAAAGTATTAATATCTAATACCGGCTCATTACCACTGCTTAAATAAATATAAAAGAATACTAATGCAATTACGAGTTGTGCAAATAACTTCACAATAATTGGTAAGCCTTTGTTATTATGCTTTTTGACGACTAAATAATCATCAATATAGCCTAATAAAGCATATGCCGAAAAGACAAATAACACAACAAATAAATTAGCAGTTACATCGACTTTATCGGTCAAAATTAGACCTAACATAATAATTAGGGTCGGTATAATAAACATAATTCCGCCCATCGTTGGTGTTCCTTGCTTCTCTTCATGGCGTTTTCCTAATGTCTTACTAACATTTTGTCCTAACTTTTCTTTTTTTAGCCATTTTACAACAAAATAACCAAAAAATACTGAAAAGACAAAACCGATCATTATAGCCATGACTACCTTCGCTAAAACTAACATAGCCTCATCTCCATGTAGTTATAATTATACCATTTTTCTAAAGCTTTTGTACAGCATTTTAATCTTTTTTTATTATACTAGACAAAAAAAGTAGATTTCTTAGCACTTAAAATATAATTTTAAATTTTTTCCTTATATAGTGCTTACTTTTTAGTACGTTATATTTCCCTTTAAAAAACAAAAAAATTATCTAATTAAAGATAATTTTAATAAACAATATTATGCAGCTGTATCTTGCGAAGCGTTTAATGACACTTTAAGTGATGCTGATTCAGTTGATGCGCTACTAATTGTCGTATTAGGATATTCAGCAGTTACAGTTATTGTTGAAGTTCCTGTTTTTGCTGCTAACGATGTTGGAGATGGATTAGTTACAGTAAACTTAATATGGCCACTTGTACTTGTACAAGTTAATCCATTAACAGTACATGAAGTCCCTGTTAATGTTGGAGCTCCAAGTTTAGCTTTTAAAGTTCCTGTATTTTTTACTGTCAAAGTAAATACTATTTTATCCCCCGGTTGATTAAGATTAGCTACTAACGTTGCAGTTTGATCGTTTCCAAAAGTAATAGTACCAGTTGGGGCAGTTGCTCCAGTTAAGCCTGTTGTTGCTGTATAAGCTGAAGTTTTTGTTGTATCAAAAGCAACCTTCCATGATGATGTAATATTAGCTGTACCATTAACATTTAATTGAGTAGCGAAAGCGGCATAGCCTACTGCCATTACTACAACAATTGCCATTAATCCGCCAATTAAAATATTTTTATTACGCATTTTCTTTCCTCCTCTACTATTAATAGTCCCTACTATCAATATAATAATACCACCTAACAAAAGTCCAAGTCAAGAAAGAATAAATATTATAAACTTTTCTTCTAAAATTATGTAAAGTCACACCGAGATAATCGGTTTAATCAAGCATATCGATCAAAACATCTAATCTATCAACTACAGGATAACCTTTTCCATCCATATCTAAATCAAAACGCACACCGTATCCTCCGGCCGCTTCCCATTCTTTTAAATTATGAACAAAATCGTCAACCAACACTGAACCTTCGGCTTTAAGCATTTCCGTTTTTGAAATAGATTTTGGCACTGGAATAATTGTAATATCCCTAAAATGTTCACGAATTATTTTAACCTTTTCCTCAATTTCACTAATTGAAATAACATGAGTTAAAATAGATACATTAAATTTATTACTCTCTATAATCTTTTGAATACAATTCCAACTATCACTAATCGCCTCACTTTTATTTAAAACCTCTCTCCAATCAAGCTTTTGATAAAACTTTAAATAATTTTCATAATTACGTTCAATCCCTAAATCATCAGCCATTTTATAAGTTACGTCAATTGTATTCATAATTACTCCGTCAAAGTCAATATATAAATTAAGCATCTTCTCACTCCTATCATCTATAAAGATTATACATATCGAACAAAAGTTTGTCAATTAAAAACAACATAAAAAAAGAAATTATTGTAAATTATCAACAATTTCTTTAAATTTTTCTCCTCGCTCTTCAAATGATTTAAATTGATCCCAACTTGCACAAGCTGGACTTAATAATATCGTATCTCCAGCTTCGGATAAGTTATAGGCTAATCTTACAGCCTCGTCTAAATCTTCAACTACCGTTACATCAATTTCCTTCTGCTTGCAATACTTTTTAATTTTATCTCTTGTTTCACCATAACATACAACATTTTTAACATGCTCTAAATGATTATCTAGTTCATCAAAAGACTGACCTCTATCTAACCCACCTAACAATAAAATAACAGGTGAATCGAATGAAGATAAAGCTACTATTGTTGACTTATTATTAGTTGCTTTAGAATCATTATAAAATTCACGATCATTAATTCTTCTAACAAACTCCATGCGATGCTCAACCCCACCAAAGTTATCTAAAGCTTCTTTAATCACTTCATTAGAAACATTAAATTGTTTAGCTACCATAATTGCACACATAACATTTTCATAATTATGCATACCCTTAATTCTAATATCATTTAATTCACAAACTGAGTTTCCTTTATACCAAATCTGACTATTTTTGATATAACAATCTGCCTCACTTTCGCTTGAAAAATACAATTTCTGTGATGGAATGCTTTTAGTTAATCTAACTATTTCATCATCTTTACCATTTAAAATAGCTACATCTTTATCAGTGTGATGGTTAAAAATACGAAGTTTATTTTTCTTATATTTGTCATACGTTCCAAACATATCGATATGAACTTCACTTAAATTAGTAAATACACTGATATCTGTTTTAAATTTATCGAAATCAACTAACTGATGACTAGATACCTCTAAAACTAAAATGTCATTTTTCTCAACCTCTTCTACAAATGACGAAAATGCAATTCCTAAATTGCCACCTAATCTAACTGGTAACCCTGCCATTTTCAAAATTTCATAAGTTAAATAAGTTGTCGTTGTCTTTCCATTAGAGCCAGTAATACCAACAATTTTAACCCCTTTTGGTAATAGATTATAAGCTACTTCCATTTCATTAATAACTGGAATACCTAATTTTTTTGCCTTAACAACCACTTCATTATCAGCTCTTACTCCAGGATTTTTAACAACATAATCAAATTTATCGTTCAAAAGTCCAGCTTGCCCACCTTGTTCTTTAGTAATAACCACATTTATACCTAAATCTTCTAAATCATTGATTAAATCATAATCATCGCACTTAATATCAGTTAATAAAATATGATTTTTTTTATTTAATAATTTACTGACAGCCACTCCACTACGCCCCATGCCCAGTACAAATATTTTTTTATTTTCATACATATTGTTTCACCTTCCTAATATAATTATATCACAATCACCTAATTTTAGTTAATCGACTTGATTTTTCTTATAAAAAGTGTATAATATTAAAAGACAAAAAGGGGGATGCATCATGAGAAAAAGTTGCTGTCTTATATATAATAAACACGCCTCTGGCTTTAAAGAACAAAATATTCCAGCGATTGAACAAGAAATTAGAAAAGCTGGCTATTCTCCACTATTACTTGAAAGCAAATACCCTGGATATATTGTTGATCAAATTCCAGAACTAAATACCGAATTCGACGTAATCTTAACTATGGGCGGTGATGGCACCGTTAGTGAAGCTTATAGTGCTTTTCATGGATTACAAAATCAGCATGCCGTCTATGGCCACATTCCTGGTGGAACTACCAATGATATGGGACCAAATACCTATCTACCACGATATGATCCTATTAGAGCTACTTCAATGCTCTTAAATGGTAATATTGAAAATCGCGAAATAATCACCATTAATAATCAACCAATTGCCTATGTCGCAGCTGCTGGTATCTTAGCTCCAGCAACTTATTTAATTGATAAAAGTAGTGATAAAAAAGATATTGGAACATTCAGTTACATTAGATATGGCGCTAAAGCAATGATTACTGACAAACATTTATACAGAGATATTGTTAAAAACCCTTATCAAATAACCTACACCGCTAATGGACAAACTGTTAAAACCGAAGCCATTTTCTTAGCTATGTTTAATGGTAGATCTTTTGCAAATCTAAATATTAATCCGCAGGCCAATATGTGTGATAATAAGTTTGAGGTTGCTATTGTTCACAAACCAAGTGAATTAATTAAAATGCTCGGAAAATGCATAGGATCTAAAAATGGAATAATGGATTTAGATGACAGCTGTACTTTCAGCACCGACCATTTAGAATTGACCTTTAATGATAGAATACCTCATTATCCTATTAACTGTGATGGTGATCCTAAAGATATATTAACCAAAGAAAACCCCACCTTAATTGTAGAATCTGGTGGTAAAATATTAGAATTAGTTGGTCCTAAAATATAAGATATGTCTATACCATGGACATATCTTTTTATTAAAAAAGACACCTTATTTTAAGGCATCTAGTAATTCAGCTTTTTTCATTGTAGAATATCCTTCTACATTTTTTTCTTCAGCTAATTTTTTAAGTTCAGCAACTGTTAATTTTGAAATATCTTCTTTAATTTCTTCTGCTTTAGCTTCCTTTTTAGGCGCAGCCTTTTCTTCTACTTTAACAATTTCTTTTTTAGCTGCAGCTTTTGGAGCTTCTTTAATTTCTTTACCAGATAGCGCTTCTTTAGCAGTAGATACTAACCCAGCAAAAGTTTTTGGATCATCAATAGCGATCTCTGAAAGCATTTTTCTATTGATTTCAATTCCGGCTTTAGATAAACCATTAATAAATCTTGAATAAGAAATATCATTTTGTCTACAAGCGGCATTGATTCTTGTAATCCATAACTTTCTAAAATCTCTCTTTTTCGTTCTTCTATCTCTATAAGCATACATTAATGAATGTCTTACTTGTTCTTTAGCAGTTTTATATAATTTATGTTTACTTCCAAAATAACCTTTAGCTTGTTTTAAAGCCTTTTTGTGACGAGCACGAGTAATCGTACCACCTTTAACTCTTGTCATATATATTATCCTCCTTTAATTTTATTTATTAATTAATTCTTTAACTCTCTTAATATCTGAACTATGCATTTCAGATTCGTGATGTCTTCTTCTTCTAGAAGCATTACTTTTATGAGTTAATTTATGATTTTTATTGGCTGGTTGATATTTAATAGAACCGCCTTTTCTTACTTTTATAACTTTTGCTAAACCCTTATGAGTCTTTTGAGTCTTTTTAGCCATAATTTTTCCTCCTATTTTTCCTTAATTGGTGCGAGTATCATATTCATAAAGCGTCCATCTAGTTTAGGTTGTTGCTCAACCGTTGCATATTCACTAACTGCCTCTGCAAATCGAAGTAATACTTCTTTACCGAGATGTTGATGCACCATTTCTCTACCCTTAAAACGAATAGTTACTTTAACCTTATGTCCCTTTTGTAAATATTTAGTAGCATTATTTACTCTCGTATTAAAATCATGAATATCGATAGACACAGATAACCTATATTCTTTCATATCAAGATTAGTCTCTCTTTGTCTTTTCATATTTTCCTTTTGTTTTTTCTTTTGATCATATTTGTAACGATTGTAATCCATTATTTTACATACTGGTGGTTTACCATTTGGATTAATTAAAACCAAATCAAAACCAGCATAAAATGCTAAAGTAAGTGCATCTTTAATTTGTTTTACTCCTAATTGTTCCCCATTTGGACCAATTACTAATACTTCTTTTGCGCGAATTTGTTCGTTTATGTATAAATCTTTTTCTCTACTTGCGATACTTGACACCTCCATAAAAAAGTGAATACAAATGTATCCACTTTACCTATTAGTATTAACTTAATCGGCATTAACCTATTACTATTCGTAATCAGGTGAGAAGTGGATACTTCTTCTTTCCTTTTTTCATTTCCTATACGATTATACATTTTAATTATACGTTTGTCAAGCAAAAACATACCAAATATAACTAAAAAGTATATTTAATCTATATTAATGAAGAAATTAATAAACAAATTAATAATATGATTTTAATTATTTAAATACTTTAACAAAACAAAAATCCTTCGTATTCAATTAAAATGTCACAAATGTTGTGACATTTATAATTTTTTATAATAGAAGCACTAACTTCATTACCCTAAAGGTATTATTCTCCAAAAACTCCTATTTTTTGCAAAAGTGTAAACAAAAAAGAAATAGATTTTTTCTATCTCTTTGGAATACTATTATAAATCTTCTTAAGCAACTCAGCCGATTGTCTAACTTTAGTTTCCATAACTTTAATTTGTTCTTTTAAAGTTACGTTCTCGTTAGAAATCATTTTAGCTTCTTCGCGAGCTTTATTTAAAGCATCAGCACTTTCCAAATTACTCTTCTTAAGCTCTTCATTTTCATCTCTCAAAGCTGTAATTTGACTTAACAATTCATCTTTCTCAGCATTAAATTTCTTTAATTTTGCTTCCGCTATATCTAAATCATCTTTAGCTTTAGTATATTCATCAACAAAACCTGAAACAGCATTGCTGATATCCTCGAACTCATCATTAATTTCCATATCTTTCATTTCTAAAGCTGGTTCTTCAGATTCTTTTGAAACAACTTCTTCATCTTCAGTTATTTCTTCCTCAATTACTTCAGGTTCTAAAGCTGCGTCAGCCTCTTCCTTAGTCTCCTCAGTAGGAATATCTAATTCTTCCATTACGCTAGATAAATCTTCGATCTCGTCTAATAAACTTTCAGCTTCTTTAGAAGAAAGATTAACCATTTCATCAACAAAACCGTCTTCGGTTTTCTCTTCTTCCTCTTCACTAAAGATGTCGATATATTTACCATAGATATTTAATTCTGTAATTTTGCTCATAATATCTTCGATTCCTACTGCATATTTATTCATCAAATTACGAATGTTTTTATCTTTAGAATATGCATTAAAGAAATCCAAATCATCTGGTATTAATAGATTAGCACGAAAAATTTGTCTTTCTTCTTTTCCTTGCTCTCCATCGCTAAAAGCAATGTCCATACTATCAACTACTGATTCAATGAATTCTTCTTTTTCTCTAACTGCATCATCTACTGTTTCTTTAGCAAATGCTTTAAATAATTTTTCATTTTCTTTTCTAATATCTTTAGCTAAATTTTTGATCGCTAAAAACCTATTTTTCTCTAGCATATTCACGCACCTCTTTATTCTTTTATTTTAATTAAGCTCTAGAATCGTATTTTCCATCTTTAGTTGAAACAACCACAGTTTCACCTTCATTTATAAATAATGGAACTTTAACTATTAGACCATTTTCTAATGTAGCTTCTTTAGTTGCATTAGTTGCCGTATTCCCCTTAACTGCCGGTTCAGTACTAGTAACTACATATTCAATTTTTTCTGGTAACACAATTCCAAGTAATTCACCTTGATAGAAAGAAATATCAACGTTAATTCCCTCTTTCAAATATTTGGCGTCATCACCTAATTGTTCTTTTAAAAGTTCAATTTGCTCATATGTTTCCATATTCATAAAATTGTAACTTCCTGAATTTTCATATAAAAACTGCATAGACACTTTTTCAATAATTGCTTTTTCTAGCTTAATATTCGTATTAAATGTGTGTTCAACAGTTGCCCCAGTTCTTAAGTTCTTAAGCTTTGTTCTAACAAAAGCAGGGCCTTTTCCAGGCTTAACGTGTAAAAATTCAATTATCTGACAAATATTGCCATCAACAATTACCGTCATCCCGTTTTTAATATCGTTAATATTGATCATAAAGTAATCCTCCTAATTATTTTTTCTCCTTGTGTGCAGTTGTTTTTTTGCACTTAGGACAATATTTATTTAATTCTAAACGTTCTGGAGTATTTCTTTTATTTTTAGGTGTACGATAATTTTCTGAACTACATACAGTACAAACAAGAGTTATATTTTCTCTAACTTCTCCTTTTTTTGCCATAGTTATCCCTCCTTTTTTACATGTCTATTTACATTATAGCAAATTATTTATAAATTTCAAAGTATTTTTTAGAAATTTGCTGGGCAATTCGCTTATTAATATTTGATTGGTAGGTTGAACGTCCGTCACTTCTTGACACGTCAGGTGAAATTATTGTAAAGGTCACCTTTGGATTATCGTATGGCGCGTAAGCAGCAAACGTCGTTGTAATTGTTTCCTTATCAACTACACCATCACCATCTGTATCGATAAAGCTTTGACTCGTTCCCGTTTTTCCGGCTGGTTTATAAGTCATATCGATGTATCCGGCCCCTGTTCCATATTTTAAAACCGCCTCAAATCCTTGCTTAACTCTATCCATATATTCTGGTTTAGTATCAACTTTATTAAGTTCCTTTGGTTCCGTCTCATCTTTAACTTTAGTTTTAGAATTTTCATCATATAATCCCTTATATAAATAAGGTTGCATTCTTTTACCACCATTCGCAATAGTTCCAATATACTGCGCTAATTGAATAGGCGTATATGTATCATACTGACCAATTGAAAAATCAAGCAAATATCCTGATGTCGTCTTTTCTCCTTTATAGCCCAAACTTTCAACTGGTAAATCAATACCTGTTTTAACACCTAAGCCAAATTGACTGAAAGTATTACGATAAATATTAAAGGCTTCCTTATCAATAGTAAGCGGTTTATTATATTTATAATTTCCTTTACCAACTTTAATCGCTGTATAAAATTGATAAGTATTTGAAGAATAAGCTAAAGCATTAATGTCATTTAACCTACCTAAACGTTTCCAAGAACACTTCTCAGGTGTTGCAGCTATCTTAACACAAGTATCTTGACGATATTCTCCAATTTTTAAAGCACCAGTATTATAACCAACTATTTGACTCGCACCTTTAACCACCGATCCCATAACTACTGGTGAGGTTAAATTCCCCGGCGTATAATCATACACAACTTGCTGTCCATTTTCATCTTTAACTTGTTTACCAGCCATTGCTAAAACTTCACCAGTCTGTGGATCAGTAATTATCACAAATGAGCGATTATAAAATTCTGTATTAAGTTCTTTCTTCGTTTTCTTAACTTCTTCTGTTAAAATTTCTTCCACGGCTTTTTGTAATTCAATATCAATCGATAAAACAATATCATTACCACGTGAGCCTTCTTTAATTAATTTATATGAACCATCGTCCATAACTTGATACTTATTTTTCTCTCCTCGTAAAATATCCTCGTATTGATATTCTAAATAACTAATACCCACACGATCATTTAAACTATATCCCTTTTCAAGATAATAATCTTTAAGTTCTAAAGGAATCCCTGTTTTACTAGTTGACACATTTCCTAATATTGATTTAAATGTATCACCATATGGATAAACTCGCTGCCAATCCAGTTTTGTATTAACACCATTTAAACTACTTATATTTTCAGCTACTAATGCATACTCTTCGTCAGTAACATTAGTATCTTTAATAATTTTTTCCGCATAAGAATAACCCGTATTCATCAAAGTATAAATATAAGCAGCTTTCTTATCAGCTTCCGTATAGATTGATAAATCCTCATCACTAACCCTTTCTAACTTTAACTTTTCAATATCATCAACTGTTAGCTTTCTTTTTTCGAGTTTATCCCATTCTTCATCAGTTATCTTCTCTTTAGCTTTTTCCTTATTATTTTTTATCCAAAAAGTTTTCAAATCGTTTAAAGATAATTTAGAATAATCTAAATCAATCATGTTTGAAAGTTTATAGGCTACTTTCACTTCGTCTTTTACCGATACATTTGATGGTTTTTGATAATAAATAACTTTATCCGCCTTGTTATCGACAATCAGCTTTCCATTACGATCATAAATTCTTCCGCGTGGCGCACTTGGCCCTTCAATTGTCTTTTGCGTTAAAGTTTGAACTTCCGCCTTATAATAATCATTTTTAACAATTTGAATAAAAAATAAACCACCCATTAAAACAATGATTGCAAAAACAATAATTCCTGTTAAAATATTATAACGTTTTTCTATTTCCTGCTTAATATCTTTATTAACCTTGTAACCGGAAGAATAATGCAAAGGTTTACGGCGTTTAAAAAGTGGTCCTTTAACCAATGATTTCATTGGTTTTTCTTTTTTTATTCTTTTTTTCATCCCAAGTGTCACCTCCTTTGATTAACTTATTTTAATTTTTCGCATATATTTATATAAAGGGGGAATTATGAACAACTTAATAAAACAATATATAAATAAAATTACCATAAATAATATAAACGATTTTGCCATAAAAAACAATATCAATTTAAACGAAAAAGAATTAAATGTTCTTTACGATGTCACCAAAAATAGATTTGAAGAAGTTCTATACAAAGATGACAGCAACGTTAAAAGTTATCTTAAAGAACATTTAACCAGTGAAAACTACGATAAAATAGTTAAACTATATGACGAATATCGCGCAAAATTTGGTGGTTATTTATTATAATAATCCCTAATATCTTGAATTAAATTAGGATTGAATCTTTTTTGGCGAATCATTTCAATTTCTTGTTTATATGGTGGATAAGTTCTATCCTTTGAATTTTCAGTCATTGGAATATAAGGAGTTTCTAAAATTTTAGGAACTTTTTTTAATGCTGAATGATAAATAATTTTGATCATATTGTCAAACCCAATTTCACCAAATCCAATATTAGCATGTCTATCCTTATGAGAACCATAAACATTTTTACTATCATTTATATGAACGCAGCCAAGTTTATCTAAACCGATAACTTCATCAAATTCCGATAAAACTCTATCAAAATCATTCAAATCATAGCCCGCATCGCTAATGTGACAAGTATCCAAACACACCATTACACGTTTTTTATTATTAATTCCATCGATTATTATTTTAATTTCTTCAAAAGTCTTTCCAAGTTCTGTACCTTTACCTGCCATTGTTTCTAAACAAATAATTGGTCCATCACCTTCAAGAACTTGATTTAAAGCATAAATAATGTTTTTTAAGCCCTCTTCTTCGCCAAGTCCAACATGACTTCCTGGGTGTAAAACTACTTTATTTATTCCTAACATCGCACTTCTTTTAAGTTCTTGCTTTAAAAATTTAATTGAAAAATCATATTTTTCTAAATCCTTATTATTAGCTAAGTTGACAATATAAGGTGCATGAACAATAACATTGTTTATATCAATGCCTTGCTCTTTCATTGTTTTATGCGCTAAATCAGTCAATTCCATGTCGATATCAGCACGCACCGTATTTTGAGGTGCCCCTGTATAAAACATAAATGTATTAGCCCCATATTTTAAAGTTTCAATTACACAGCCAGCTAAGCCTCCAGTTCCATTATAAGAAACGTGACTCCCAATTATTAATTCATCCATCATATCACCTTTAATAATCATACCACATTTCAAGCACCTATTCAAAGCTTACTCGCCAAGTTTTGACAAAAGTTTAAAACTACTTTCAACAACTGTTTTAACTCCACTTCCGGCGGTTTCAGATATTTTAAGCCCCACTTTGGAAATCCCATTCTGATAATTCTTTTCATTTGTTTTAAGATACTGCTTCATATCAATCTTTTTACCAGCTGCAACATCAGCTTCAAATTTTTTAATCTGCTTTTCCGTTAAAGCTACTTGCTTACTATTTTCATATTCTACATATCCCGTACTTTGCGACATATAAAGGGCAAAAAAAGTAGCAAAACAAATCATAAGTGAATAGCGAAAAATTCTTTTCAATATTTTTCTCTTATCCATGGACAAACTCTCCTATTATTGGCGCCAAAAGCTCAATCGTATTTAAAACCTCATCGATTGTATTGGAATCAGACCCCATCTCCATCAAGGTCATTTTTGTACTCAAATCTTGATTGTAAATACCATTACTATTAGCGCCACCTTTAATTAAAACACCTCTAGTTAAAGTTGGATACTTGTCTTTTATCATTTGATTAAGTTTATTGGTAAGTGCTAAATTCTGTTCATAATTATCATACTCATTACCAACAACAAACACTATTTTAGCGCATGATTTATTATTAATAACTACTGTAGATTTCTCTTTCGGAATACTATCACGATGTAGATCAAAAATTAATTTTAAAGACTGCGTATCTTTAATTGTTTTTGAAATAAAATATCGACTTGCCTTATAACTTTGCGAATGTTTCATATTATTTAAATTCATATAATCGATCAAATTATCTTCTAAAACTAAAGCATTTACGTTTTGTTTAGCTAGTTTATCTTGAAAAATATATGAAGCCATCATAACTCCTGGAGTAATATTATATTGTTCTAATCCTTTACCTTTATAAACTTCGGCTTGATGGGTATTATAAATATAAACTGAAGGCTGTTCTTCTACCTTACTAACTTCTTTTTGTTCCTCTCCTTTTTTAGGATTTATTACATATCCTACAGCCTGCGTATCTACCTTATTAGCTTTATAGTGAAAAGTATTTTCCAAAATTGATACTGGCTCATTCACATCAAAAAAATACGAAAAGGCCTTACTTAATAAATT
Organism: uncultured bacterium; assembly: GCA_959020415.1. Taxonomy (GTDB): domain Bacteria; phylum Bacillota_I; class Bacilli_A; order RF39; family UBA660; genus Coprosoma. The sequence continues at coordinate 19,654 of CAUERX010000026.1, forward strand.
GTTAGCTTTTTTTTCATACAGCAAATGATAATTAGAATCTATAAGCAAAGCTTTTATAAAATCCTCATTTGTATGAGCAAGCTTAAAATTCATAATCACATTATAAGAAACCTGATAACCAAAAAACACTAAAAATGCATACAAAAGAATTCTAAATTTAAATTTTCTTTTTTTCTTTAGCTTAACCTTTTTCATATCCTCACCTACTCATATTTATTCACATTATATGAAAATATGTGTAAATAAAATGTAGAAAAAGCATTTATGACAAATATTAACAAAATATTCAAAAAAAGATACCTAAGTATCTTAATTTAGAATATTATTCTATATAAAAATTACATTCAATTAGTACCTAACCAATTAACTTTTGCTGTATTTGCCCCCCAAGGACTACCAATCACACTTTCAGTTTTTCTATTAATATTAATAGTTTCCAATTTAGGCACCACTCCAAATGCCTTCGCATTTATAGAAGTTATTCCTGAACCAATATTTACAATTTTTAAATTATCCATGGAATAAAAAGCAAAACTATCTATTCTAACTACACTATCAGGAATATTTAAAACCTCAATACCTATATCACTAACAAAGCAATAACTACCAATACTTATAACACCATTAGGTACTGTTACCTCCTTTCTATTTCGATCACCAAAAGAAAGTAATCGTGTTTTGTCTTCACTTCCATCAGCATTTCGCGCATATACAAAAGCCGCATCTCCCTCAATCAAATTAGCTCCAAAAGCTTGCGATAAATTTGTAACTGTTTTTGGTATATATAATGAAGTTAAATTACAATATTCAAACGCACCTCCACCAATAGTTTTTAACCCTTCATTCATTTCAACTTTTTCTAATTTAGACCATGCAAAAGCATGACTGGCCACTGTTTCCACACTGTTTGGGAATATTATCTCATGAATATTAGTTTTAGAAAATGCGTATACCCCAATATATTTCAAATTTTCTGGCAAAATAATTTTAGTTATACCCGTATTAGTAAATACTGAATGAATAGTAGAAGTACTAGAATCAAAATAACCATCAGCTATTTTAGTTATCAATAAATTATTAATTTTATTAGGAATCCTGACCTTATCTCCACATGTTTTATCATAATTAGTAATTGTTCCTGTTCCATCACCATTATCCATAACTGTAAAGCACTTCTCCGGCGTCGTTAATATATTACCTTTAGCGTTTAAAGTAAGATTCGTACTAAAAGCAGCGTAACCAACCGACATCATTAATAATAAACAAATAAATAAACCCACTACCATTCTAACTTGCTTTCTGTTTTTTCTTCGTCTTCTCATCTTATCAACTACTCCTCATACTATTATAATTATATCGAGTTTTTCGTTATAATTCAATTATATCATTTCTTTTATTATTATACTTTTTTCTCTATTCTTTTTTTGTCGATTATTATACAATCATAGTATACTCCCCCCCCCCCCCTTTCTAATAAAAAAAAGATATTTTTTTAATAAAACAAACCCCCACCTATATAA